>JBLWQS010000052.1:0-8517 GCA_048452705.1 Acidimicrobiia bacterium | reverse complement strand
GTCCCGGAGGCTCCGCCCGCGGGACTACTCGATGACATCGAAACCTGTGTAGGGGCGGAGGGCTTCGGGGATCACGACCGTTCCGTCGGCCTGCTGGTGATTCTCGACGAGGGCGATCAGGGCCCGGCCTGTGATCGCCGTTCCGTTCAAGGTGTGAACGAGCCGGTTCCTGCCGTCGTCATCTTTGAACCGGATCTTCAGGCGCCGCGACTGATAGTCGGTCGTGTTCGACGTCGACGTGATCTCGCGGTAACGCTCCTGGCCTGGGAACCAGGCCTCAATGTCGTACTTCTTCGCAGCAGGCGCACCCAGGTCGCCGACCGCAACGTTCACGACGCGGTACGGGATCTCCAACGCTTGCACCAGTTCCTCTTCCCGCGCGAGCAGGAAGTCGTGCTCCTCACGGGAACGGTCGGGATGCACGAAGCTGAACATCTCGACCTTGTCGAACTGGTGGACACGGAACATGCCCCGGGTGTCCTTCCCATACGTTCCGGCTTCCACCCTGAAGCACGTCGAGAAGCCGGCGTATCTGATCGGTAGGTCATCCAACTCCATGATCTCGTCGCCGTGCATCGCGGCCAAGGGCACCTCGGACGTGCCAACGAGGTAGAGGTCGTCTTCCTCGACCGAGTAGACCTGGTCACGCTCGGCGGGGAAGATCCCGGTCCCGAAGAGCGCCTGTTCGCGAACCAGAACCGGCGGAAGAACCGGAGTGAACCCATGTCCGTCGAGTTGGTCCATGGCCCAGCGGGTCATCGCCATCTCCAGGAGGGCAAGCTTCCCTTTGAGCATCCCGAAGCGGCTTCCGGAGATCTTCGTTGCTCGCTCCATGTCGATGATCCCGAGCGCATCGCCGAGATCGACGTGATCCTTGACCTCGAAGTCAAAGACTCTGGGTTCTCCCCAGCGTGTGATCTCGATGCTGTCATCTTCCTTGAACCCGTCCGCCGCGGTGTCGTCTGCGAGGTTGGGAAGGGTCACCCATTGATCCATGAAGCGTTGGTCGAGATCGTCGGCCTCGGCCAGACGGGCCTTGTACCGGCTCGCCAACTCACCGGCTTCTGCGATCGCCGTCGCCTTCTCGTCACCGCTGAGGGTGGCAATCGACTTGCCGACCTCTTTCTGACGAGACCGCATTTCCTCGGCGTCAACACGCGCAGAGCGGCGGTCGACATCGACAGCGGCGAGGGCAGGCACGTCGAATTCGACGCCGCGGCGGTTCAGGGCTGCAGCGAGGACTTCGGGGTTTTCACGAAGGATTCCAACATCGATCATGGTCGGATGCTACCGGCCCATGGCGTTGGCGACGGCACGGTCCTCTTCAGGGGAAAGCATCTCGCTGCCTACCCCGGACCGGATCTCCTTCGTGAAGAACAACGTCTCCTCGCGAGAGACGAGGATCGAGAGAACAACGCCGTCACCGGACTCGCTGAGGAGCGCCATCGAGCGCGACATCTGCCCGGTGATGTTCCCGAAGGCGTCGTACGAGACAACGGCAGTGCGCGTCACAGCGAACGGCAATCGGGACTCGATGTCCCGCACACGCTGATCCATGACGGTCACTCCTGCCTCAACCCGATTGAGGCGAGCCGTAGTCGTATCGATCAGAGTGAAGACGTTCCCGTCCTTCGGCACGGAATCAACCTGTTTGCGGATCTGCTGGAGTTGGATCGTCTGCCAGATCGCCAAAACGACGACCAGTAGCACGATGCCGACGACGAGCCAGTCGCTCACGTGTTCTCATTCTGATAGAAGACCATGCGCCACTCATCGTTCTCGGAGTCCTCATCCTTGTCAACCTGAGTGGTGATTACCAACTCGTACAAACCCCCCGGGTTGAGTTCGAGCGTGTCGAATACGAGGGTTCTGGCCTGACCCGGTTCGAGATTCGAAACCGTCTGCCTGATCTCCGTTCGCCCCTCCGAGCCATCGGTAGGGATGAGAGCCAGATCGACGCTCACCAGATGCTCGGGTTCGTTGCCCTGGTTCGCGACGACAGCCTGGACGATGAACTGTTCGCTGTGTGGAACGACGGGAACGTTGTTTCTCTCACCAAGCGGCTCAGGGTCGGTGATGGCCGTGACGGCGACGTCGTGCAATTCCCCGAGCTTGTAGACAGAGTTGAGTCGGAGCGTCACGACCTGAGCGTCGTACTCGATCGAGCGGTCCTCTCCCGAGAACGCAACCACCGCGATGTCTCCGACGGGGACCGCGTCGTCGAGACCATCGGCCGCAGCCAGGAACTGGGCGTATGCGAGATCACCGAGGCGAAGGAAGTCGAATGCCTCTTCGAGGAGTTCGGTGCCCCCGGCCTCCGCAGATCCATCGAGGACCAGGACGATGGCATCATCGAGGAGATCGATCGCGCTGGTCCATGAAACCGTCGCAGCAACGAGATACCCATGGGCCTCCCCGGCATCGGGAGGGACCTCGGTTCCGGAGAGAGTCTCAACAGCACCCTCCGATGACACGCGGAGGGCTTCAAGACGCCTCATCACCTCGGGACGCTCCACGTCGGTGACCGTCACAAACAGCGTTTCGAGGTCGTCAGCAGTGTCGGCCTGCTCCGTAGCAACCAGTTGCGCCACCGCCAGGTAGTCGGCGATGCCGCGCGCGTCGCTTCTGCGGCGAACCGCGAACACGACAATCGCAATGATGATCAACGCAACAAGGAGCACCAGCAACCAACGCCTACGTCGTTGCTGACGGACCGGCGTGTAAGAGGGATACGCCATAAGCGTGGGCGAGGGGGGACTTGAACCCCCACGAGTGTTACCTCACAGATACCTGAAACCTGCGCGTCTGCCATTTCCGCCACTCGCCCGCGGGTGCGAAAGGCTACCACGGGACACCATTACCTCTCAGTGAGCACCCGGCGCGTCGGTCCCTCGTGTCGGTTGTCCCCGCGGATTCGCACACGACTCATACAATCAGCACATGAAACTGGCTCGCGAGATGGAACAACGCCTGGAGCGCCTGGTCGACGGCGCCTCTGCAGCGGTCTTCCGCGGGAAGATGCACCCCGTCGACATGGCCGACCGACTGCTCCGCCAGGCCGACTTCGTCGTCACGCAGGGAGAATCCGGCCCAGAGATCCCGAACCGTTGGACGCTCGGAATCAATCCGTCCGACCTCCCACCCGAGATCGATCACGAAGAACTCGAACAGGAACTCACACATTCGGTCGCCGGATTCGCTGCCGATCGCGGATGGAGGATCAATGGACCCATCGCCGTGGAAGTCATCACCGACACTGCGGTGCCGCGCGGCCTCACCGACTGTTCAGGGACAACCGAACCCGGACCCATCGCGCCGTGGGGCCAACTCGTCGCCGCTTCACCGCCGCTCGTCGTCGAGATCTCCGACAATCGATCGGTTCTGGGTCGGGCGATGGAGAGCGACGTCGTCGTTTCGGTCCCCGAACTATCGAGAAGACAGGCGATCATCGTGCGGACCGAGGGGACCGCGACGATCACCGATCTCTCATCGGCGAACGGCACGCACGTCAACGGCGCATTGATCGGCGCCGACCCGGTCCCACTCGTTCCCGGTGACACGGTGACGATGGGAGACATCGACTTCGTCTTTCGACCACTATGAGACACCGATGCCTGCACTGATCCTCAACGCCCTCAAGATCCTCTTCTTGATCCTCATCTTCTTGTTCCTCTGGCAGGTCGGCCTTGCGATCCGTAGCCACATCGGAACCGGCCCGTCGGTAAAGCGTCCCAAGGGAGGGCACGAACTCGTGGTCCTGCGCGGTGACGCGAAGAAGGGAACCACCATCCGTCTGAGACCCTCGGGGCACACCATCGGCCGCAGTTCGGAGGCGGACGTAGTCATCGACGACCCCTACGCTTCTGAATTCCACGCCAGGGTCGAGACGCATGATGGCGGCACGATGGTCCATGACCTCGGAAGCACGAACGGCACATACGTCAACGGTCGACGCATCACCGTCCCGACGCCTGCCGGAAAAGGCGATACCGTACAGATCGGCAAGACCATTCTCGAGGTGAGATGAGATACGTCTGGGCGACCGGCTCCCACCAGGGCAGGATCCGCGACCGCAACGAAGACTCGGTGTACCCCGAGACTTCCGGCGCGGGAAACGGTCCGATCATCGTCGGCGTCGCCGACGGTATGGGTGGCCACGTTGCGGGGAACATCGCCAGCGCCCTCGCCCTCTCCACAGCGACTGAGGCCTCCCCTGACTCTGATGTTGAGACGATCGAACGCGTCGTCGCAGCCAACGAAGCCATCCTTGAACGGGTTCGAGAGCAACAGGAACTCTCGGGGATGGGCACCACGATGACGCTCGGTCGTTTCCTCGATGACGGAACGCTTGAACTGGCTCACATCGGCGACAGCCGCTGCTACCTGATCCACGAAGACGAACTCAATCAGATCTCTATCGATCACACCGTGGTGGCCGAACTCGTCGCCCTCGGCCACCTCAAACCCGAAGACGTCGCGAAGCATCCACAGCGTCATCTGGTGACCCGGACGTTGGGACTCGGACCCGTCAAGGTCGACAGCGAAACGCTCTCCTTGGAGGCGGGCGATCGCTTGCTGTTCTGCTCGGACGGACTCACCTCCATGGTCGACGATGACGGCATCCGCCGCATCGTCACAGCCGGAGATGACTCCGAGGCGACCGTCTGGAATCTCATCGAAGCCGCCAATAGCGCCGGCGGAGTTGACAACATCACGGTTGCCATCGTCGACGCCCGGGCATGACCCGCAACACCGAAGCGGTGTTCATCCTCGCCGGGACGGTGCTGGCTTCGGTCGGAGTGGCGATGGTCGAGTTCGCCGGCGGCGGATGGTTGGACGCCGACGTCGCCCTCACTTTCATATCGTTCGCACTCGCATTCGGTGCCCTCCACGTTTCGTTCCGCCTCTGGGCGCCGAACGCGAACCCGCTCATCCTTCCGATCGCTACCTTCCTGGCGGCCATCGGCTCCATTGAAGTCTTCCGCCTCGATCCCGAACTGGCCGCACTGCAGCGCTGGTGGCTCGTGCTGGCAGGCGTCGCCGGCGGGTCAGTCGTTTGGCTGCTGCGGTCTTCCGGAGTCGCCGTCCTTCGCCGCTACCGGTATCTGTTCCTCGCATCGGCGATGGTGTTGCTCCTCCTCCCTCTCCTGCCGGATACCTGGCCCATCCACGGGGCGACGATCAACGGCTCTCGCCTCTGGGTACGCATCGACCTGCCACTCGGCGTCCGGGCCCTGTCCTTTCAACCCGGTGAGATAGCGAAGGTGCTCCTCACCGTCTTCCTCGCCTCGTACCTCGCAGATCGCTCCGAGGCGATGTCAACGGTCTCGCGCAAGGTCGGTCCGTTCAGAATCCCCGAACCCCGCCACCTCGGCCCGGTCGTGGTCGCAGCAGGAATAGCGTTCGCTGTTCTGGTCTACCAGCGAGACCTCGGCGCCTCGTTGCTGCTCTTCGGACTGTTCATCGGGATGCTCTACGCCGCCACCGGGCGGGCCTTCTACCTCGGAACGGGGTTCGTTCTCACCGCGGCTGCGGGATTCGCCGCGTACTCCATGTTCTCTCACGTTCGGGTCCGTATCTCGGCGTGGATCGATCCGTTTGCGGACTACACCGGAGCCGGATACCAAACGGCACAAGGACTCTTCGCCATGGGTAGCGGGAGCCTGACCGGATCCGGCCTTGGTCTCGGCAGACCCGATTTGATCCCGGCCGCGGCCACCGACTTCATGTTCGCGGCAGTGGCGGAGGAACTCGGACTCGCCGGATCGATCGCCGTCATCACCGGATACGCGTTCCTGGTGGCCGTTGGATTCGGCATCGCGTTGAGATCACGCGATCGATTCAGGAAGTACCTCGCCGCAGGCCTCACGATCCTCATCGGTCTCCAGTCGTTCCTGATCATCGCCGGCATCGTTCGCCTCCTCCCCCTCACCGGGATCACCCTCCCGTTCATGTCATACGGAGGGTCTTCCCTCCTCGCCTCGGCGTTGATCGCTGCCCTTCTGGGTCGGATCTCTCATGAGGAGCGCACATGAACACCCCTGTTCGCCGAATCGTGTGGGCCCTTCTCGCCGGATTCGTCGCTCTCATCCTCGCGACAACGTGGATCCAGGCCGTTGCCGGTCCCGGATATCGCGACGATCCCCGTAACCCTCGCCTGTCGGCGTGGCGAGTCGGAAGGGAACGGGGAGCGATCATCACCGACGACGCCGTCGTCATAGGCCGCTCCGATCCGAATCCCGAAGACCCTCAGACGTTCACCCGTGTGTACCCGGCCATCGACCGGTACGCCCACACCGTCGGATACGTCTCCGTCCTGTTCGGATCGCGTGGCCTCGAGCGAACACGAGAGCGGGATCTCGTCTCCCACCGGGACTCGACGATCTCCGGGGTCTTGAACGCCGTGCTCGGCGGCGATCCCAGGCCCCGAGGTCTTCGTCTCACCTTCGACGACGACCTTCAGCAGGCTGCCGTTCAGGCCCTCGAAGGCTCACGGGGGTCGATCATCGCTCTCGACCCAACGACCGGTGCCGTGCTCGCGAGTGCCTCGACCCCGGGGTTCGACCCGAACTCTCTCGTCGGATCAGATGCCGGTCCTGCGGGAAAGGCACTCGAGGAAGACCCGGACAACCCTCTCCTGCACCGAACGATCGCCACGACATATCCACCGGGATCAACGTTCAAGGTCGTCACAACGGCCGCTGCGCTCGAGACCGGCATCGCCGGGCCGGCTACCGAGTTCGCCGACCCCGAGGCACTCGAACTCCCCGGCACATCGTCGACGATCCACAACTACGACGACGGCTTGTGCGGCGACGGACAGTCGGTCACGCTTGCCGAGGCGTTCGTCCGGTCCTGCAACACGACATTCGCGGCCCTCGGCATGCAGGTCGGCGCCGAGGCCCTCACCGAAACCGCCGAGGCCTTCGGCTTCAACCAGGAGATCCCATACGCCCTTCCCGTCCTTGCCTCCTCGATGCCCGAAGCCGTCGATTTCTTCGATGACCCCGCTGCGACTGCCCAGAACGCTCTCGGCCAACGCGACGTGCGAGCCACGCCGATGCAGATGGCTCTGGTGGCCGCAGCCGTTGCCAACGAGGGGAACATCATGATCCCGTACGTCGTCGGCGACGTGTTCACTCACGATGGGAAGATCGAATCGGAGACCGAGCCGACCCTTTGGCGACGGGCAATCAGTCCGGCAACGGCCGCCATCCTGTCGGATCTGATGGAGCAGGTCGTCCTGTCGGGAACGGGCCACAACGCCGCTGTCCCCGGCGTGCGTGTTGCGGGCAAGACCGGGACCGCCGAGGTCACTGGAGCGTCCCCGCATGTCTGGTTCATCGGGTTCGCCCCCGTAGATCCAGAACCGGGGGAACGCCAGATCGCGCTCGCCATCGTCCTCGAAGACGGCGGCCCGGCAGGGGAGACGGCATCCGGCGGATCGGTAGCAGCCCCGATAGCGGCAACCCTTTTCGAGACGTACCTGAAGTAGGAGCGGACAGACAACAGACAACAGCGGACAGCGGACATCCTGGGTTGCGTCCGGTTTGGCTGTGGTCTGTGGACTGTGGTCTGTCGTCTGTGGTCTACTTGCTCCCCACTCATAGCTTCCCCAATCGGTAACCTCATCACTGCCATGCAAGATCGCGTTCTCTCCGACCGGTACCGGATCCTCTCGCACCTCGCACGAGGCGGGATGGCCGATGTATACGAGGCTGAAGACACCCTGCTCAACCGACGAGTGGCGGTGAAGGTTCTGCATGCCAATTTCGCTTCCGATCAAGCCTTCGTCACGCGCTTCAAGCGTGAGGCTCAGGCGGCGGCCAACCTCAGCCACCCGAACATCGTGGCGATCTACGACTGGGGCCAAGAAGGTTCGACCTACTACATGGTCATGGAGTTGATCGAGGGTCGGACACTACGCGACATCCTCAAGTCGGAAGGTGCGCTGTTCCCCAGGAGAGCCGCCGAGATAGCCGCCGAGACCGCTGCCGCTCTGACCGTCGCACACCAGGCAGGTGTGGTCCACCGGGACATCAAGCCCGGCAACATCATGATCACGGCCGACGGTGCCGTGAAGGTGACCGATTTCGGAATCGCCCGAGCACTCGACGACTCCGAGGAGTTGACGAAAACCGGCGCCGTCATCGGTACCGCGACCTACTTCTCCCCCGAACAGGCTCAAGGAATGCCGGCCGACGGCCGTTCGGATGTCTACTCGCTCGGTGTCGTGCTGTACGAGATGCTCACCGCACGACCTCCGTTCACGGGAGAGAGCCCCGTGGCGGTGGCCTACCAGCACGTCTCGGAGTACGCCCCGACTGCCTCTCAACTCAACACCGACGTCCCCCCGGAACTCTCTGCGATCGTCGAAGCGTCGATGGCCAAAAGTCCCGATGATCGGTACGTCTCGGCTGCGGACATGCGCTCGGATCTCCTCCTCTTCCTCTCCGGGAGACAGCCCCTCGTCGCCGGCGCCGCTGCAGCGGCAGCGGCCACCGCCCTCGTGCCCCC
>JBLWQS010000051.1:0-8613 GCA_048452705.1 Acidimicrobiia bacterium | reverse complement strand
GAAGCGGCCGTCGTTGCGGATGTCGCGGCGGTTGTCGCCGATGAAGCTGCCGTCGAAGCCGTGGCTGAAGCCGTCGTCGCCGAAGAGGTAGCCGTTGAGGCAGTCGAGACGGCGGTTGTCGCCGAAGCGGTTGCCGAGGAAGCCGAAGTCGAAGCAGTCATCGCTGAGGCCGTCGCTGAAGTCGCGATCGAAGAGGCCGTCATAACCGAAGTTGTCGCTGAGGAGACCGGATCCACAGAGGACGTCGTTGAAGCCGTGATCGCTGAGGAGATCGCAGAAGAAGCCGTGGCTGAAGCTGTGGTCGCCGAAGCGGTTGCCGAGGTCGCAGAAGAGATCGCCGACGCCGACGACGAAGCTGCTGTCGAGGCAGTCATCGAGGCTGTCGAGGCCGACGAAGAGACACTCGAGGCAGTCGAGACGGCAGTCGAAACCGAAGCAATCGCCGAAGTTCTCGACGAGGCAGCCGATGAGGTCGCAGCCGACAAGGCCGAAGACGCCGAAGGAGGTGCGTGAGCATGTTGATGCCGAAGCGCACCAAGTACCGGAAGGTCCAGACGGGCCGCATGAAGGGGAAAGCGAAGGGTGGGGCGAAAGTCTCGTTCGGCGAGTACGGCCTTCAGGCGCAAGAGCCCGGGTGGATCACCGCTCGCCAGATCGAGGCGGCTCGTATCGCGATGACTCGAAAGATCAAGCGTGGCGGAAAGGTCTGGATCACGATATTCCCGGACAAGCCGATCACCGAGAAGCCGGCCGAGACCCGCATGGGTTCCGGCAAGGGAAACCCGGAGTACTGGGTCGCCGTCATCAAGCCCGGACGCGTGATGTTCGAGATGGCCGGTGTGGACGAGGAACTGGCGCGTGAAGCCATGCGCCTGGCTGCTCACAAACTGCCCATCAAAACTAAGTTCGTCAGGCGGGAGGACGTATGAATACGGTCGACCTCCGGAAGCTGAGCTACGCAGAGATGCGAGAGCAGCTCGATGCCGGCAAAGAGGAGCTGTTCAACCTGCGGTTCCAAATCGTCACGAATCAGCTCGACAACACAGCACGGATCAAAGAAGTGCGGCACAACGTCGCCCGCGTCAAGACCCTGATGCGGGAGCAAGAGATTGCCGCCTGGAACAAACAGCAGGAGGAGGCGTAGATGGAACGGGGACGCCGCAAGATACGCGTCGGGGTCGTCGTTTCGGACGCCAGGGACAAGACGGTCACCGTCGAGGTCCGCGATTCCAAGCGACATCCGAAGTACGGGAAGACCGTGCCGGTGCGGAAGCGATTCCACGCCCACGATGAAGCAAACGACGCCCATGTCGGAGATACGGTACGGATCGTCGAGACCCGCCCGATCTCGAAGTCGAAGCACTGGCGCGTCGATGAGGTCATGGAGCGTGCAAGATGATCCAACAGGAGTCCAGGCTCAGGGTTGCCGATAACACCGGTGCCAAAGAGGTCCTGGTCATCCGCGTGCTCGGTGGATCGGGTAGGCGCTATGGCAGCCTCGGCGATACCGTCGTAGCCACGGTCAAGGACGCCACACCCGGCGGAACAGTGAAGAAGGGTGAGGTCGTCAAAGCCGTGGTCGTGCGGACCAAGAAGGAGAACCGTCGTTCCGACGGAACCTACATCCGCTTCGATGACAACGCCTGCGTGATCATCAACGACCAGCAGCAGCCCCGCGGCACCCGGATCTTCGGACCGGTTGGACGTGAACTGCGCGACAAGAAGTTCATGCGAATCGTATCGCTGGCACCGGAGGTGCTGTGATGAAACTGAAGAAGGGCGACACCGTGATGGTCATCACGGGCAAGGACGCCGGCACCGAGAGCAAGATCGCCAAGGTCTTTCCCTCGCGCAACAGGATCATCGTCGAAGGCGTCGCCACGGCGAAGCGTTCCCAGCGAGCCACCGGACAGACCATGCAGGGCGGCATCATCGACAAGGACATGCCGATCGACGCCTCCAACGTCATGATCGTCTGCACCGACTGCGGTCCAACTCGCATCGGCGCACGTTTCGATGACGAAGGCCGTAAGTACCGCGCCTGTCGCAAGTGTGGAGGTGAGCTCTAATGGCCCCTCGTCTCAAAGAGAAGTACGACAGCGAGATCGCTGCTCAGCTCAAAGAGGACCTCGGTCTTGAGAACGCGATGCAGGTTCCCCGTCTGTTGAAGATCGTGGTGAACATGGGCGTCGGTGACGCCGCCCAGGATGCCAAATTGATGGACTCGGCCGTCGAAGACCTGCGGATCATCACCGGGCAGCAGCCCAAGGTGATGCTCGCACGGAAGTCGATCTCGAACTTCAAGCTTCGCGAAGGGGTTCCGGTCGGAGCGTCGGTGACGCTGCGCGGTGCCCGGATGTGGGAGTTCCTCGACCGCCTCATCGCCACGGCGATTCCGCGTATCAGGGACTTCCGCGGTTTGAATCCCAACGGTTTCGATGGTCGTGGCAACTACAACTTCGGCGTTACCGAACAGTTGATCTTCCCCGAAATCGATTACGACAAGGTTTCCACAGTCCGTGGCATGGACATCGCGTTCGTGACTACGGCAGCAACCGACGAGCAAGGCAGGGCGTTACTCGATGCTTTCGGGTTCCCGTTCCGCCGTCAACAGGTAGGTGTGTGATGGCGAAAACATCGAAGGTCGCCAAGAACAATAAGCGAAGAGTGATCATCGACCGATACGCCGAGCGACGTGCGGAGCTCATCGTGGTCATCAAGGACCCGAAGGCCTCGTACGAGGACAAGCGTGAGGCATATCAGAAGATCGCCAAGATGCCCCGCGATGCGAGCGCAACCCGCTATCGCAATCGCTGCGGCGTCACGGGCCGCCCCCGTGGGTACTTCCGGAAGTTCGGGATGTCGCGTTTAGTGCTTCGTGATCTCGCTCACAACGGTGAGCTGCCCGGCGTGAGAAAGGCTTCGTGGTAATCATGCAGTCTGATCCCATAGCCGACATGCTCACCCGGATCCGCAACGCCAACACGGCCTTGCATCCTGAGGCGACGATGCCGTCGTCGAAGTTGAAAGAACAGGTCGCCCGCATTCTCTCAGAAGAGGGATTCATCGATGGCTACAAAGTCGAAGATGCGCGGGTCGGCAAGGAGCTCACTGTGAGACTCCGCTACGACAAAGAGCGCCAGGCGGTCTTGACCGGTATCAAGCGAATCTCGAAGCCGGGTCTTCGCGTCTACTCGGGCGCATCCGACGTCCGCCGCGTTCGCGGTGGGATCGGTATTGCAATCGTGTCGACGTCGGATGGCGTCATGACCGACCGCGAGGCGCGGAAGCGCAACGTCGGCGGCGAAGTCCTCTGCGAGGTGTGGTGACATGAGTCGCATCGGAAAAGCACCCATCGATCTTCCCTCGGGCGTCGAGGCGTCGGTCGACGGAAACGACGTCGTTGTGAAGGGGCCGAAGGGCGCTCTCACCCAGTCGCTTGATCCCCGGATCAGTGTCTCGGTCGAAGACGGTGTTCTCACCGTCGCCAGAGCGAACGACGAACGCGAAGCTCGCGCCCTGCACGGATTGACCCGTGCGCTGATCGCCAACATGGTGACCGGAGTCTCAGCCGGGTACTCGAAAGAGCTCCAGGCAGTCGGCGTCGGTTATCGCGGTGCCCTGAAGGGCAACACGCTCGAACTCCAGGTCGGGTTCTCGCATCCCGTCGCTATCGAGGCACCCGAAGGGATCACCTTCGAGGTCCCGGAGCCGACGAAGTTCATCATCAGCGGTATCGACAAGCAACTCGTTGGACAGGTCGCGGCGAACATCCGCTCCGTGCGTCCGCCGGAGCCGTACAAAGGCAAGGGCATTCGCTACGTCGACGAGCACGTACGCCGCAAGGCCGGGAAGGCAGGGGTGGCCGGATGAGAGGTTCACGCACACAAGCGCGGCGTCGCCGCCACTTCCGGGTGCGCAAGAAGGTGCACGGCACCGCCGCACGCCCCCGGCTCGCAGTGTTCCGCAGCAATCGCTACATCTATGCACAGATCATCGACGACGATCAGGGCGTCACCGTGGCTTCGGCCTCGTCTCGCGAGGACAAGCTCGCGAAGAAGACCCTGACCGTCGATACGGCGACCAAGGTCGGAGAGCTCGTTGGCGCCCGCGCCAAGGATGCTGGTATCGAGACGGTTGTCTTCGACCGGGGTGGGTTCGCCTTCCACGGGCGCGTCAAGGCGCTGGCCGAGGGAGCCCGCAAGTCCGGGCTTGAGTTCTAGGAGCGCTATGACGAACCGAGATAACACCAACCGCAAAGACCGCAGAGACCGTCGGGATCGTCGGGATCGCCGCGAACGGCGTGAACCGGAATTCGACGAGAGGGTCATCGCGATCAATCGCGTGGCCAAAGTCGTCAAGGGTGGCCGTCGATTCTCCTTCACCGCCCTCGTGACCGTTGGGAACGGCAAGGGCAAAGTCGGGATCGGATACGGCAAAGCCAAAGAGGTCCCTATGGCCATCCAGAAGGGCATGGAGATCGCAAAGAAGAACATGTTCGAAGTGCCGATGGCCGGCCAGACGATCATCCACGAGGTGATCGGTGTGCAGAACGCCTCACGCGTGCTACTCAAGCCGGCTTCGCCGGGAACCGGCGTCATCGCCGGTGGCGCCGTCCGTCAGATCCTCGAAGCGGCGGGAGTCAAAGACGCCCTTTCGAAGTCGCTCGGCTCTCCCACCCACGTCAACGTGGCGAAGGCGACCGTGAACGCGCTGTTGGGTCAGCAACGGCCAGACGTCGTTGCGAAGGCCCGCGGCAAGCGCCCTGAGGAACTGTTCCCGCCGGCGTTGCTCGCCGCCTACCGGTCGGCAGAGTTGGCGAAGACCCAGGCAGGCAGCTGATGGCGAAGAGTTTGAAGATCACATTGGTACGCAGCACGATCGGTGAGAAGCCGAAGACCCGCGCAACCGTCGAGAGTCTCGGGTTGAGGAAGATCAACCAAACGACCATACGTCCAGACAGACCGGATGTGCGTGGCATGGTGTTCCGTGCGAAGCATCTCCTCGAAGTGGAGGAAATCGGATGAAGCTTCATCACCTCCGGCCCCCCGAAGGGTCGAAGAAGCGCAAGATTCGCGTCGGTCGCGGTGAAGCCGGACGACGCGGGAAGACCGCGGGACGCGGAACCAAGGGCCTCAAGGCGCGCAGCAAGGTGCGTCGCGGGTTCGAGGGTGGCCAGATGCCGCTCCAGCGCCGCATGCCGAAGCTGCGAGGCTTCCGCAACCCGAACCGTGTCGAGTACACGGTCATCAACGTCGAGCGACTCAACGAATTCGATGCCGGGACCACAGTGACTGCAGATGATCTGCGGGCCGGTGGGCTCGTCAAGCATCGTGGCAAGGTCAAGGTCCTCGGTGAGGGCGACATCGACCGCGCGCTGACCGTCAAGGCTCACGCGTTCAGTCTCGGCGCCGTCGAGAAGATCAAAGCTGCGGGAGGATCGGTAGAGGTCCTAGAGGACTGAACTGCGAGCTTTGAGCTGTGAGCTCTGAGCACCGAGTCCAAGTCCCAGACGCCACTATCGTGCCAACACCACCGAAGGAACTACGAAACACATGCTGACCGCTTTTAGGAACGCGTTCCGGATCCACGATCTACGGAACAAGATTCTCTTCACGCTGTTCATCTTCGTTCTCTATCGACTCGGTACGACCATCCCGGTCCCCGGTGTGGATCTTGACGCGATCAAGGAGTTCACCGACGCCGCGACGACCTCCGGGTTCGTCGGGTTGTTGAACCTGTTCTCCGGTGGTGCGCTTACCCGTATGTCGGTCTTCGCTCTGGGGATCATGCCGTACATCACGTCATCGATCATCCTTCAGCTGCTCGCTGTCGTGATCCCGAAGTTGCAGGCCCTCCAGGAGGAAGGCGAGACCGGCCGGAAGGTCATCACGCAGTGGACGAGGTACCTCACCGTCATCCTGGCGCTCCTGCAAGCGACGGGCTTCTCGTTCTTGTTCCACTCGGGTCAGTTGACCGGTGGAATCGACCTCATCCCCGATTACACGCCGCGCAATGTGATCATCATTGTCGTCACCATGACGGCCGGTACCGCGTTGCTGATGTGGTTCGGTGAGTTGATCACCCAACGAGGCATCGGCAACGGCATGTCGCTGCTGATCTTCGTATCGATCATCTCGCAGATCCCGTCTCAGCTGGTCATCCTCAACGCAAACTCTCAGTCCTACCAGTTCATCGTCATCGTGGCGGTGATGATCGCTCTCACGATCGGGATCATCTTCATCGAGCAAGGACAACGCCGGATACCGGTGCAGTTCTCGAAGCGGGTCCGCGGCCGTAAGGTCATGGGCGGTCAGTCCACCTACATCCCGCTGAAGGTGAACATGGCGGGCGTCATCCCCGTGATCTTCGCCACGTCGATCATGTACTTCCCTGCGCTCATCGCCTCGGTGCTGCCGCCCGAAGGCTGGGGAGCCACGGTTCGGAATTGGATCGACACCAACCTGCTGTCTTCGAGCGGTGGTGGATTCTCGCCGAGCCTGTGGTACATCTTCGTTCTTGCCCTCCTCGTGGTGTTCTTCACCTACTTCTATACGGCGATCCAGTTCGACCCGGTCCGCCAGGCCGACATGATCCAGAGACAGGGTGGATTCATCCCAGGCATCCGTCCGGGACGGGCGACCGAGCGGTACCTGGCATACGTGTTGAGCCGCATCACGTTGCCGGGCGCGTTGTACCTGGCGATCGTGACGATCCTGCCGTCCATCCTCGGATTCATCTGGAACGTTCCCGTCGGACTCTCCGGCGTGTCGATCATCATCGTTGCGGGCGTTGCCCTCGAGACGACGAAGCAGATCGAGTCCCAGTTGATGATGAGGAATTACGAAGGTTTCCTGTCATAGGCCGGAGGCCTAGGACAAGAAACCAGTAGCACGTAGTACGTATTTACGTAGTACGTATTCCGTACAGGGCTTTGCTGTCACCTGCCGCCTGTCGGCTCTGGCCATTCACCCGACCATTAACCTGTGCGCAGACGCAACCAGGAGTTCTCAATGGGTCGACGGATACTGTTTCTTGGGCCGCCGGGGGGTGGCAAGGGGACACAGGCCAAGCTGGTCACGAAAGCACTCGGCATCCCGCACGTCTCCAGCGGCGACATGCTGCGTGAAGCGATCGCATCGGAGACTGAGCTCGGACGCAAAGCATCGGAGTTCATGGCCGTCGGAGATCTCGTTCCCGACGATCTGGTAGTCGCCATGATGAAGGAGCGGCTCTTCCGCGACGACGCGACGTGCGGATACCTTCTCGACGGTTTCCCCAGAAACGTCGATCAAGCAGAGGAACTGGCCAACGCGATGGGCTGTGACGGAATCGACACAACGGTCGTGCTTCACGTTGACGAAGAGCAAGTTGTTGAGAGACTCCTCAGACGGGCCGATCTCGAGGGAAGATCGGACGACAACGAAGCAACGATCCGGCATCGGCTCGAGGTGTTCCGCCGGGAGACCGAGCCGCTGATCGCCTACTACGGCGACAGCGTTCGCCGTGTCGACGGCGTCGGTTCGGTCGAGGAGATCTTCTGCCGAATCGTCAACGAGTTGGCATCTTGATGGTTGGGGCAAAAGTCATCACGAAGAAGAAACCCGAAGACTTCGCCAAGATGGAGATCGCAGGCCAATGCGTCGCCGCGATGCACCAGGCAACTCGGGAACTGGCAGCCCCCGGGGTTACGACCAGGGAACTCGACGCTGTCGCCGCCGAGGCCGCTCGAGAACGCGGATGCCGGCCGTCGTTCCTCGGCTATCACGGTTTCCCCGCAACGATCTGTGCATCGCCGAATTCGGCGATCGTGCACGGTATCCCCGACGGGTACACGCTCCGCAACGGAGATGTCATCTCGATCGACGCAGGAGCGATCTACGAGGGTTGGCATGGTGACGCCGCGTTCACCATGGGGATCGGCGACGTATCGGACGAAGTGCAGCGACTCCTCGACGTCACCGAAGAGGCCTTGTGGAACGGGATGCGCCAGTTCAGAGCCGGGAATCGGCTCGGCGACATCGGACACGCCATCGAGGCGACCGCTGAACCGTTCGGATATGGCGTGGTGCGAGAGTACATCGGTCACGGGATCGGCAGGCAGATGCACGAGGCGCCGAACGTCCCGAACTACGGCACGCCGGGCAAGGGATTGAAGCTCAAGACGGGCATGGCCGTTGCGATCGAACCGATGTTCAACCTGGGCACTGCGGAGACGGCGGTACTCGACGATGGATGGACGGTCGTAACCGCCGACGGTGCAGTCTCTGCACACTTCGAGCACACGGTCCTCCTGACCGAGGACGGTCCCAAAGTGTCGACGCTGCCAGAGCCGTTCTTGCTCTAGTCCGTAGTTCGTAGTCCATAGTCCGGCATCTGCGGTGTGTGAAACAGTCGGGACGGAGTTGAGGAGGCATGATGGAGTTTCGTTGTGGTGATGTGATCGTCACTTTCGCTGATACGGGGCCTCGGATTGTCGGTCTGCGTGTGAGCGATGGGGAGAACCTGTTCGCCGAACTGCCTGAGCTCGTCATCGAGCGTCCCGGTGGGGCGCCGTTCAGATTCCTTGGAGGGCACCGACTCTGGCTTGCGCCGGAGGTTCCGGCCGTCACC
>JBLWQS010000050.1:0-8615 GCA_048452705.1 Acidimicrobiia bacterium | reverse complement strand
ACTGGATCGATACGATGATCACATCCGTGATCGAGACATCCGTGGAACGCGACGAAGTCGCAATGGACGACCACACGCTCGACGTCATGCTCGAACTCCGGACATTCATGTTCGAGCACGTCTACCTGAGGGCAGACGTCGAACCCCAACGGATACGGGCCAGGGAGATCGTCAGGAATCTCGTCGAGTACTACATGGCTTATCCATCGGAGATTCCGGACACCTACCGCCACGACGACGCCGACACGCTGACACAGGTCATCGACTTCGTGGCAGGCATGACCGACCGCTACGCGATAAGCCGCCACGACGAACTGTTCAGACCACAGTTGTTCTAGGTGACAGGTGACAGGTGACAGGTGACAGGCAGGATTCTGCTGTGGGCTGTCTGCTGTTTGCTGTCTGCTGTTTACCTTCGTCAGGCCGTCAACGCTGCGATGACCGCCAGCACTGCCAGATTCAGCAACGTCCACAGCAGGGCGGTTGTGGCGTAGCGACGGAGCCAACGGGCCCATGTCTCGGAGCGAACGGCAAGCGCCGTGCCGACCACGTACCAGAGAGGCAGACTCGTCACCGCGCCGAAGATCACGACGGTTGTTCGCGACACCTCGATGAAGTCGAACGAGAGGAACCATGTCGTCGGGAGAGCGATCACGAGCATGAGAGCAGCGATGAAACTCGAAGCAACGTCCTGCAGATCACCGGCCTCCCGGGGCCCGACGGCGAGCGCCATCGCCATCATCAGGATCGGATAGGACAGCGATATCAGCCCGGCCGTCGTCCGCCCAACGGTCGTCCGTCTGGGTGCGAACGAAACCCTATCTGAGGACATGGATCTCTCGCTGCGCCATCATCGAGAGACTACTCCTCATGCACCGCATCCGTCCTGATCGAACCCCAACGCGATGCTGGCTGAACTCCACGACCACGAGTCCTCTCACGGCGTCTCGTCTGGCGAGTACCTGCCTTCGAGGTCTAGCCTGGAGTACTGCATGACCTCATCTAAGTCGTTCGCCCCGATCACTCTCATCCTCCTCCTGGCGCTGCTCGCGGTCGCCCCGATTCCGGCCGGCGCACAGACGAAGAGCGCCGTCGAGAACGCCGAAGCTTCTCAGGACCAGGCCTACCGCCAACTCCTTGATGCCAACGAAGCCGTCGGTCAAGCACTCTCCGAACTCGAGGCAATTGACGACGAGGTCCATGCGCTGGGCTACACGGTCACCGTTCTCGACCGAAAGATCACGGAGTTCGACGAGCAGGTCGTTGATCTCAAGGAGAGCGCCCAGGCACTTGTCGTCGAGGCATATACGAACTCGGGGACCGGCCTCGTTACGGCAGCGTTCACGGCAGGCTCCATCCAAGATCTCCTCACAAGTCAGACGCTCATCGGCGAGGCCACCGAGAGGGATCTCGCATCGCTCGATCTTCTCACGGCAGTCAACCGGGAGAACGACCGGTTGAAGGAAGAAGTCGCTGAGAAGCGGGCAGAGGTCGAAGTCCTGCAAGAGGATCAGAAGGTGCTCGTCGAGAGACTCGCCAACGAGCGAGCCAAGGCGGACGCGATCTATGCAGAGGCCCAGGACAAGTACAAGGACGCCTACGACCGGTATCAGGCCGAATTGAAGCGCCAGGCGGAAGCAGAAGCCCGTCGCCAGCGGGAAGAGGCTGCCAGGCAAGCGGCTGCGAACAACTCGTCTGCGGCCGCCACCAGTACCGCAGCGGCAGGCGTGCCGGCCTCAAGCACTCCTGGCGTCGTCTGTCCCGTCGCCGGTAACACGTGGTTCACGAACACCTGGGGCGCACCACGCTCCGGAGGTCGAACACACAAGGGTGTCGACATGATGGCGTCAACAGGAACCCCGCTCGTCGCCATGGATTCGGGCAGGATCCGGATGAACTGGCACTACGCCGGCGGTCGCCAGGTCTACGTCTATGCGGACAACGGCTACTTCTACTACTACGCCCACCTGAACGCGTACCCGTCGGGCCTTGTCAACGGTCAGCGCGTCGCCAAGGGTCAGGTCATCGGCTACGTTGGATCGACGGGGAATGCTTCTGTTCCACACCTCCATCTCGGCATGGGACCGAGCTCCGGTGTCTACGTGAACCCCTACCCGACCGTGCGAGCGGCTTGTTGATGACGACGCCGCAAACGGCGTCGGTAGTCGGTAGTCGGTAGAGCGTTCCTTTTCTGCTCAGATGCTCGTTCAGTCCTAGCCTGGTTCGCCTATGGCACCTCTCATTCAGGCGACCGGGCTGACGAAGCGGTTCGGTGGTTTCACTGCTGTTGATGGCATCGATTTCTCTGTTGAGCAGGGTGAGTCGTTCGGGTTCCTCGGTCCGAATGGCGCAGGGAAGACCTCGACGATGCGGATGATCGGTGCGGTCAGCCCCATCACGGAAGGGACGCTCTCCGTTCTGGGTCTCGACCCCGAGCAGCAGGGGCCCCAACTCCGATCCCGGCTCGGCGTCGTGCCGCAAGAGGACAACCTCGACCAGGAACTCACCGTCTACGACAACCTCATGATGTACGGGCGGTACTTCGATCTGCCGCGTGCTGTGATCCGAGATCGGATCGACGAGCTCCTCGAATTCGTCCAACTCTCCGAGAAATGTCAGTCAAAAGTGGATGCTCTGTCGGGAGGGATGAAACGACGCCTGACCATCGCGAGAGGCCTCATCAACGAGCCCGATCTCCTCATCCTGGACGAACCCACAACGGGACTCGACCCACAGGCGCGCCACGTTCTCTGGGACCGCCTCTACCGACTCAAACAACAGGGCGTAACGCTGATCATCACCACGCATTACATGGAGGAAGCCGAGCAGCTCTGTGATCGCCTCGTCGTCATGGACAAGGCGAAGATCGTCGCCGAGGGTTCACCCGTTTCGCTCATCGAGCAGTATGCCCCACGCGAGGTCGTCGAAGTCCGTTTCCCGGCCGGAGTGCTCGACAACATCTCCCAGCAAGTCGAGAACCTCGCCCCTCGTACCGAGGTTCTCGCTGATCGCGCCCTGTTGTACACGGACGATGCCGAGGAAACGATCGCGAGCATCGCCGCCGCCGGTCTCGAACCCGAGACGATTCTGGCCAGGAGATCGTCCCTCGAAGACGTGTTCCTCCGCCTCACCGGCCGTTCCCTCGTCGACTGATGACGATGCCGCTTCCGCTCCGCGTCTTCGAGGCCGAAGCACGGGTCTACCGCCGCACCTGGCGTGGCTCGATAGTCTCGAGCTTCCTCAACCCGATCCTCTACCTCGCTGCGATGGGCGTCGGCCTCGGTTCCCTCGTCGATCAGAACCTCCCGGGCGGTATTGAGGGCGTCTCCTACGTCACCTTCCTCGCTCCGGGACTCCTCGTCGCCACCGCCATGCAGACCGGTGCCGGTGAGGGGGCGTGGAAGGTCATGGCCGGCATCAAGTGGACGAAGACCTACCACGCCAAGCTGGCAACACCGATCGGCGTGCCAAGCCTGGTCGCCGGCCACATGCTCTGGTCGGGAGCACGCGTGCTGATGGTCTCCATTATCTTCGCTGTGATCATGTCGGCGTTCCGGGTCGCGCCGCTCATCCAGTCGTTGCTGGCCGTGGGTCCAGCCCTCCTTGTTGGGCTTGCGATGGCCTCTGCCACCACCGCCATCACAGCCAGGCTCGAGGATCCCACCGGTCTGATGCTCTACTTCCGATTTGTCGTGATCCCCATGTTCCTTTTCTCGGGTGTGTTCTTCCCCGTCACCCAACTCCCCGACTGGCTCGAGCCGATCGCTCTTGCGACGCCCTTGTTCCACGGCGTCGAGTTGAGCCGGGCGATCGTCGTCGGAATCCCGTCGACCGTCACATGGTGGGTCAGTGTGCTGTATCTCGTCGCATGGATCGCGGTCGGCACCGCTCTTGCGATTGATCCATTCCGGAAGCGGCTCACACCGTGACAACAGGCCAATTCGTCTCCAGGATCGTACCGCCGCTGCCGCGCCGCTGGCGTGGCCGCTATCTCGTGGAACGGAACGCTGTTTCCGCCAGGTCGTTCTGGCCCGTCTACCTTTCCGGGTTCTTCGAACCCGTCTTCTACCTCTTCGCCATCGGCGTCGGCATCGGACAACTCGCAGGCGATGTCACGGTGGCCGGCATCCCCGTTGAGTACACCGCATTCGTTGCACCGGCAATGCTCGCTGCATCCGCCATGAACGGCGCCGTCCTCGAATCGACGAACCTCTTCTTCAAGCTGAAGTACGAGAGGATCTACGAAGGTGTCCTCGCAACCCCACTCGAGGCGAAGGATGTCGCCACCGGTGAGATCGCCTGGTCCCTCATCCGTGGAGGTTTCTACTCGGCTGCGTTCCTGGTCGTCATGGCCGTCATGGGCTTGATCCACTCTCCCTACGGTGTACTCGCCTTTCCCGCTGCGATTCTTATCGGGTTCGCCTTCGGAGCCGTCGGAACCGCCGCGACGACGTACATGAGAACCTGGCAGGATCTCGATCTCGTCACACTCGTCACGCTCCCGTTGTTCCTGTTCTCTGCGACCTTCTATCCGATCGACGTGTATCCGGAGTTCATGCAGATCATCACTTGGATCTCGCCGTTGTACCACGGTGTCATCCTGATCCGCGGCCTCACACTCGGGATCCTCGAATGGACGATGCTGATCAACGTCGCCTACCTGGCGGCCATGGGAATCGCGGGTTCGTGGGTTACCGGCCGCCGCATCAAGACCCTTCTCCTGAAATAGCCAATCGACGAAACCCGTTCCACAAGGAATGGAGCGTTGATACGCTCGGCCCCCGAGCAGAGAAGGAGAAACTGTGTCCACCAGAACACTGAACGTCCCCGAGATTTCGTGCGGACACTGCAAGTCTTCGATCGAGAGCGCAGTATCGCCACTCGATGGAGTTGACAAGGTCGAAGTCCACATCGATGACCGCACCGTCGACCTCGACTACGACGGCTCTGGTTCCACATACGACGCGATCGTGGCCGCCATCGAGGAGCAGGGCTACGACGTGCCCGACCAGGGCTGAGACGGGTTTGATCGGAGTCCAATGACGACCGACACACAGTCGATCACCTTCGACGTCGAAGGCATGACATGCGCCTCGTGCGCATTGAGGATCGAACGCGTCCTGGGCAAACAGGATGGCGTCGAGACGGCCATCGTCAACTACGCGGGGCACGAGGCTCGGGCCGAGATCGGTCCCGACGTCGACGTTGATGCCCTCCAGGCGGCGGTCGCGAAGATCGGATACGAAATCGAACCCGTCGTCGCCGGCGAGGAGCGGGTGAGCGTCACCGAGCGCTACGACGAAGAGGTCATCTACCAGCGGAAGAACCTGATCGGTGCCGCCGTTCTCACCGTCCCCGTGTTCCTGCTCGCCATGCTCGGCCCGGAGGAGACGTGGAACTCCGCTCTCCAGGCAGTCCTCACCACGGTGGTTGTCTTCGGTTTCGGGTGGCAATTCCACAAGGCGGCGTGGAAGCAGATCACCTCGATGAGTCCAGCGATGGACACCCTGGTGTCGGTGGGAACTATCACGGCGTGGGGCTATTCGCTGTTCGCGATGTTCGAGGGATCTGCCGTGTTCTTCGACACCGCCGCCATGATCACGACGTTGATTCTGCTCGGCCGATTCTTCGAGGCACGGGCGAAAGGCCGGGCCTCTCGCGCCATCACGAAACTCCTCGAGTTGGGGGCGAAGCAAGCCCGAATCCTGAGGGATGGTTCCGAGGTGATGGTCGACGTCGGCGACGTCCGAGTCGGCGATACCGTGGTGGTGCTGCCCGGTGAGAAGATCCCGACGGACGGACGGATCACGGCCGGGGTGTCGAGTGTCGACGAGTCGATGCTCACGGGCGAGTCGATGCCCGTCGACAAGGATCCAGGAGACGACGCGTTCGGGGCGACAATCAATCAGCAAGGTCGCCTCGAAATCGAGGTTCTCAAGGTCGGCGACGCCACTGCTCTGGCGCAGATCGTGCGACTGGTCGAGGATGCGCAGGCAACGAAGGCGCCGGTCCAGCGTCTCGCGGACCGCGTGTCGGCCGTCTTCGTGCCGACCGTTCTCGTGATCGCGGCGGTCGTGTTTGTCGCCTGGATGATCGTGAGTGGAGGCGATGTGCCGGTCGCTCTTCGCAATGCCGTTGCGGTGCTCATCATCGCCTGCCCGTGCGCCATGGGACTCGCCACACCGACCGCGATCATGGTCGGTTCTGGACGCGGCGCCGAACTCGGTGTGCTCTTCAAGAACGCCGAGGTCTTCGAGCGGGCAAGGTCCGTGGATGTCGTGGTCTTCGACAAGACCGGAACCCTCACTCGCGGTGCGATGACGCTCACCGATGTCGTCACCGATGATGACGAGGCGCACTTCCTTGCCCTCGCCGGATCGGTCGAAGCCGCCAGCGAACATCCGATTGGAAAAGCCGTCGCCCTCGGCGCCGAGGAGCGCGACGTCGAACTCTCCACACCGACAGATTTCTCGGCGCTACGGGGCCAAGGGGTCGTCGGTAGCGTCGACAGCGTTGAGGTCACCGTGGGGAAGGCCAAGTTGATGGCCGAACGAGGTCTCCAGATTCCCGAGCGGTACACGGACGCGATGGAACAGATCGAGATCGCGGGCAACACGGCGTTCCTGGTCGGATGGAACGGCAGCGTGCATGGGACTATCGGCGTTGCCGACACGGTGAGAGCGTCGTCGGCCGAAGCGGTCTCCGCTCTCCGGGAGATGGGTGTCGACGTCGTCATGCTCACCGGAGACAACCGGAGAACCGCCGAGACGATCGCTGCTGAAATCGGCATCACCACTGTGATCGCAGAGGTCCTTCCCGGCGACAAGGCCGAAGAGATCCGCAGACTGCAGCACAACGGGAACTCGGTTGGCTTCGTCGGTGACGGCATCAACGACGCTCCAGCACTCACCCAGGCCGATCTCGGCATGGCGGTGGGGTCCGGAACCGACGTCGCGATCGAAGCCGGTGACGTCGTCCTGATGAGCGGCGATCCGATGCTCGCCGTCACCTCACTGCGGCTCGCCAGAAGGACGTTCTCGACGATCAAAGAGAATCTCTTCTGGGCGTTCGGCTACAACACCGCGGCGATCCCCCTCGCCGCTCTCGGGTTCCTCAATCCGATGATCGCTGCAGGAGCGATGGCATTCTCCTCGGTCTCCGTGGTGACGAATTCTCTCCGTCTGCGCCGTTTCGGCCGGAATTGACAGGCACCACATGGCTTGCCGCACCTCGCTCCCTTCATGAACGTCACCATCGTCCCCACTCCCGGTCTGGGAGACTCCACCTACGTCTTCGAACACGACGGCATCGGCCTGATCGTCGATCCTCAGCGGGACATCGACCGATTCGTCGAGGCTGCCGCTCATCTCGATACACGGTTCGTGCTCGAGACCCACCTCCACAACGACTACGTATCAGGTGGCAGGGCGATCGCCGCGACGACGGGCGCCGAACTCGTCATTCCGGCATCCGCCGGCGTGGCGTTCAAACACCGACCGGCGTTCCACCATGAAGAACTGGACGGCGGCGCGTTCACCGTCCGTCCGATCCACACACCGGGTCACACGCCGGAACACGTGAGCTACCTCGTTCTCGTCGACGGAGAAGCCGTCGCCTTGTTCTCAGGGGGAAGCCTCCTCGTGGGGTCGGCCGGACGCACCGACCTGCTCGGCATCGATCGCGCCGATCAACTCGCACGACTCCAGTACGGATCGGTCACTCGTCTCGCATCGCTGCCCGATCGTGTCGACCTGTATCCAACACATGGGGCCGGGTCCTTCTGTACGGCATCCGTCGCTGAGACCACCACATCGTCGATCGGTACAGAGAAACGCTCGAATCCGGTACTCGCACACTCATCGGAGGATTCGTTCGTCGTCGAAGCCCTCGCGGGCCTTCAGCCGTACCCGGACTACTACGCGTTCATGGGTCCGATCAATCTCACCGGTCCGAAACCGATTCTGAGAGATCCGGTTCCATCCCTGAACGTCGACGAGATTCCCAGCGGTACCTTCGTTGTCGATATCCGGCCGCATGCCGAATACGCCGCCGGTCATCTGACCGACTCGTACGGACTCGAACTCGAAGATCAGATGGGAGTGTGGGCCGGGTGGCTCGTTCCCTTCAACGGGCCGATCGTGCTCGTCGCCGGTGCGGGCCAGGACGTCGGGAGTGCGGTAACCCAGTTGGCTCGCATCGGCTACGACCGTGTGGTCGGCGTCGTCGACGACCTCGAATCACACGACGATCTCAGGAGCTACAGGCTCGCTCCGATCGCCGACTTCTTGCTGGAACTCGAACTCGAGTCACCCCAGATCCTCGACGTTCGCGCCCCCGGAGAATGGGCCGCGGGTTCGATCCCGGGTTCGATCCACAAGTACGTCCCGGATCTTCGCGACGACCTCCCCGACGATCTCGACGTGGATCAGCCGGTGTGGATCATCTGCGGAGGCGGCTACCGCTCGGAGATGGCCGTGCGCTACTTGGAAGCGGGCGGGTTCCAACCAACCGTCGTGGTCGGTGGAGGCGTAGGGGACGTCTTGGCCGCGCTCGCGGTCTGAGACAACAGACAACAGACAACAGACAACAGACAACAGACAACAGACAACAGACAA
>JBLWQS010000049.1:0-8622 GCA_048452705.1 Acidimicrobiia bacterium | reverse complement strand
CACCTCCCCCTGAGGGGGAGGAAAAGGAAGAGGACGAGGAAGACCCGGGCCGAAGAGATCCGGGTCGATGAGATACGGGCCCGTAGCTCAGTTGGTTAGAGCAGGCGACTCATAATCGCTTGGCCGCAGGTTCGAGTCCTGCCGGGCCCACGAACGGTGATCTCTATTTCCGTCGAGTCCTATTGGGCCTCGACGTCGTGCCATGCGTCGCCGCTATCTCCGCGAACTCGCCGAGATATCCGTCTCCCAACGGCCGGTACCTCGGTACGCTCGGACACCTGCCACGCGACGATTCACAAACATGATCGAACCAAACACTTTCACTGACGGCCTCACCGAACCACGCATCGATTCCGATCCAGTCGAAACCGGCGAATGGCTCGACGCGTTCGACTCTGTCGTGTCGATCGACGGCCCGAATCGTGCCCGTTACCTGATGGCGCGACTCCACGAACGAGCGGCCAAGAGCCACATCGCCGTGCCCAGTCTGATCTCGACACCGTACGTCAACACGATCCCGCCCGAAGACGAGGCGCCGTTTCCCGGAGACGCCCAACTGGAGAAGCGGATCCGACGGTTCATCCGTTGGAACGCCGCCGTGATGGTCATTCGTGCCAATCGAGCCGCCCCCGGTATCGGAGGTCACCTTTCAACGTTCGCATCGTCGGCAACGCTCTACGAGATCGGCTACAACCACTTCTTCCGCGGCAAGGCCGACGGTACGCCCGGCGATCACGTCTACTTCCAGGGTCATGCCGCCCCCGGTGTTTATGCCCGGGCGTTTCTCGAGCGCCGCCTCGACGAAGCGGACCTCGACGGGTTCCGTCGTGAGATAGACGGTCCGGGCATCTCAAGCTACCCGCACCCTCGCCTCATGCCCGACTTCTGGGAGTACCCGACCGTCTCGATGGGGCTCGGCCCGATCAACTCGATCTATCACGCCCAATTCCTCAAATACCTCCAGAACCGTGGACTCGACGACACGACCGGGTCCCGAGTGTGGTCGTTCCTCGGTGACGGGGAGACCGACGAACCCGAGACGCTCGGTTCGATCTCCCTCGCGGGCCGCGAGAAGCTCGACAACCTGACCTGGGTTGTCAACTGCAATCTGCAGCGACTCGACGGCCCGGTGCGCGGCAACGGGAAGATCATTCAGGAACTCGAAGCGATGTTCCGAGGCGCCGGCTGGAATGTCCTCAAAGTCATCTGGGGTTCGGGGTGGGACCCGCTCCTGGCGCGAGACATCGATGGCGTGCTCATCGACAAGATGAATACCACGGTCGACGGTGAGTACCAGCGTTACAAGGCGGAGTCGGGCGCCTACGTACGCGAACACTTCTTTGGACCGGATCCGCGGCTCGGTGAACTCGTTCGGGACATGACGGACGACGACATCTGGAGCCTCCGGCGCGGCGGGCTCGACTACCGGAAGATCTACACGGCCTACAAGGCCGCTACCGAGATGGAGGGGGCCCCGACCGTCATCCTCGCCAAGACCATCAAGGGATGGACACTCGGCCCGGAGGTTGCCGGGAAGAATGCGACCCACTCGATAAAGAATCTCACGACGGATCAATTGCGCGGTCTGCGGGATCTGCTCTCCCTCAACAACGAGATCCCGGACGAGGCCCTCGAACTCGATCACCCGCCGTACTACCGGCCGCCGGTCGATTCGCCCGAATACCAGTACCTGAGCGCGCGGCGCACGGCGCTCAACGGCCCGCTTCCGAGCCGCACCCTCGACATCCGCACCGCGATCGAGATGCCCAGCCACGACGCCTTCGCCGAGTTCGACGCCGGATCGGGTAACGCCGAAGTATCGACCACCGGTGCATTCACCCGCCTCCTACGAAGCCTGGCTCGCGATGACCGATTCGGGCGCCGTGTTGTGCCGATCATCCCCGACGAGGGGCGCACCTTCGGAATGGACGCGTTGTTCAAGGAGCTCAAGATCTACGCCTCGCAGGGTCAGCTCTACGAACCGGTCGACCACAAACTGATCCTCTCCTACAAGGAATCACAGGACGGCCAAATCCTCGAACAGGGCATCACCGAAGCCGGGGCAACGGCGAGCTGGATCGCCGCCGCGACCTCGTACGCAACGCGGGGCGTGCCGATGGTGCCGTTCTACACCTACTACTCGATGTTCGGATTCCAGCGGGTCGGTGACCTGCTCTGGGCCGCATCCGACGCGCGTGCGCGCGGGTTCCTACTCGGCGCAACGTCCGGGCGCACCACGCTGATCGGCGAAGGCCTCCAGCATCAAGACGGGCACAGCCACGTGCTCGCATCCGTCATCCCCGTCTGTGAGGCATACGACACCGCATTCGCGTACGAGATGGCCACCGTCATCGAGCACGGCTTGAAACGCATGTACGTCGATGGCGACGACGTCTTCTACTACCTCACGCTGTACAACGAGGCCTACGCCCAACCCCCGAAGCCACCCGGCTCGGATCAAGGGATCATTGATGGGCTCTACAAGTGGGCGCCGGCGCCGACGGGAACCACCTACCGGGCGACGATCCTGTTCTCAGGACCGTCACACTCGGCCGCGCGCGAAGCGCAGACAATCCTCGCCGAGCAGTACGGGGTGGGAGCCGAGCTGTGGAGCGCCACGTCGTACAAGCGGTTGCGCGAGGAGGCGCTGTCGGTTGAGCGTTGGAACAGCCTCCACCCCGCTGAGGATCCCCGGGTTCCGTTCGTGACCAAGCAGCTCGAAGGAACGCTCGGCCCGGTGATCGCCGTATCCGACTACATGCGGCTCGTCCCGGATCAGATCGCCCGATGGATTCCTCGCTCGTACACGTCGCTGGGAACCGACGGCTACGGACGCAGCGACACGCGCGAGGCCCTCCGTGACTTCTTCGAGACCGACGCCAACCACATCGTGGTCGCAACACTGTCGGTCCTGGCACGGGATCAGCGGATTGATCCAAGTGTCGTGCGCGAGGCGGTTGAACGCACCGGCATCGATCCCGACGTGGGCGATCCCTGGACCCGCTGAGTCGGGATTCGCTGGGTCGGCCACGAGCACGCGGCGGGGGAGCGAACCGGGCCGCACCGTCGAGGCATTTCGGCGGTGTCACCCCATTCAGCCTCCCCTCTGATCTCCCATTGTGGGTGGACGGTCGAGTGATGACCCGGGACAGCATCGTCCTCGGGGGTGGCAGCGGTGACCGGAAGATCCTCGCTCCACCCTCGATCTTGACCGCGGTCGGCGCAGTTGTTCTGGAAGGGTTGGCACGAGAGTCCTCATGACGTCGGCAGGCTCCTGCCTCTTCGCGGGCACTCCTCCGCCTCCCCCGTTCTTCGGCCGAGGGGACGAAGGACGGCAGACTTCGACATCGTCAGTCGAGCACCGAACGCATGGCACCTTCGAGGGCAGGAGAGTCAAACGTGAAGCCGTCTTCAATCAGCCGGGCGGGGACTACCCGCTGCGACTGGAAGAGGAGAGCGTCCGCCATTCCTGATCCGAGCATGGCCTTGAGCGCCAGAGAAGGCGTCGGAAACACGGCCGGACGCCGCAACACGCTTCCCAGGGTCCCAACGAATTCCTGATTGGTGACGGGGTTCGGGGCCGTCAGGTTCACCGGTCCGGCAAGGTTGGACGAGAGCGCGAGATGGGTCAGCGCTCGGACTTCGTCGTCGAGGGTGATCCAACTCCACCACTGGTTCCCCGATCCGGTTCTTCCCCCGGCGCCGAGCTTGAAGGGCGGCAACAGGCGTCGGAGCGCGCCGCCGTCCTTGGAGAGCACGATGCCGGTGCGGGGATTCACAACACGGATACCTGCATCGGTCGCGGGTTCGGCCGCCGCTTCCCAGGCTGCCGTGACTTCGGCGAGAAATCCACCACCTTGGGGTGCCGTTTCGTCCAGGATCTCGTCGCCTCGGTCGCCGTACCAACCGATGGCCGAGGCGGATACCAGGACGGAAGGCTTCCGATCGAGGGTTGCCAACGTTGACGCGAGCAGATCCGTGCCGTGGACCCGACTGTCGAGGATCTCCTGCCTGTACGAATCGGTCCAGCGATGGTCGCCGATCCCGGCCCCTGCGAGATGGAACACGGCATCGGCACCTTGGAGGCCCGCCATGTCGATCGTGCCGGCCGCCGGATTCCAGGCGATCTCATCCGCGGCGCCCGGCTCCCGGCGAACCAAGCGACTGACCGCATGCCCAGCCGTGCGAAGATCTGACACAAGCGGCTTCCCGATGAATCCGCCCGACCCGGTGACGATGATCTTCATGGGCGTCCTCCTCAGACAGGTCGCAGCGTACCGACTCATAGTTTTCAGGCGAAGCGTGTCAAGGATCCGCTGCATGCCGTCCCCTGCGAGGGCGTGCGTCGCTCTTCCCCGTGGCTCGGCCCGGACGGCTCCTCGTCTGCTATGCCTTCACGAGGTCGACAGCATCGTGGATCAGCACACCATCCGAGATGGTGAGTGAGCGCTCCGCGTACTCCACCATCCTCAGATCATGGGTCACCATGGTCGCCGCCAAGAGGGAACAGGCAAACGAGACCGTTGGTGCATGTCTTTGCGCACAAACGTTCCTCTCTGCTCCGGGGGGAGACTCGACCGCTTGTCCACGACGAGATCATGCTGCTAGTGGGACACGGGAGCTTCCGTCGACCAATCAGCTGAAGATGCGCCGGTAGATGCTCACGCTGAGCGGTGAAGCGACGACGAAGATGGCGATGATCCACACGATCGAGAGGGCGACCATGCCTTCGATCGTCTTGCCGGATGGCAGTGCCTCGATACCGATCGTGAGACCGCGGACGGTGGTTGCGAGCACCGAAACCGGTTGATTCTCGGCAAACACCCTGAGCCAGTCCGGCATCGTCTGCACGGGAACGAAAACCGAACTCGCGAACACGAACGGGAACACGAGCAGGAAACTCGCCGACTGTGCCGCCTCCGGAGTACGGGCCATGAGCCCAACCGAAGCGAACACCCACGACATCGAGTAGCCGAACATGAGCGCCAAGAGCAGACCAAGCAGGAGTTGCGGGATCCCGACCGGCCGGAATCCGATGAGAAACGCAACGAAAATCATAAGTGTGTTCACCGCCGCGCTCCGCACCAAGTCGGCAAGTGTGCGCCCTGCTAGCACGGCGCCCCGCGCCATCGGCAGCGACCGAAAACGGTCGATGACACCGGCAGCCAGATCCTCGGTGAGGCCGGTCGCAGTGTTGGTGGCACCGAACATCACGGTCTGAACGAGTATGCCGGGAAGGAGGAAGTCGATGTACTCGACACCAGGGATCGCGATCGCACCGCCGAACACGAAGGTGAACAACAGTAGGAACATCACCGGCTGGACGGTGGCGACCAGCAGCAACTGAGGCATCCGGATGAAGCGCCGGAGGTTGCGCTTCGTGATGATCCACATGTCCTTGATCGCGTGCATCGGAGTGACGCGCGACTTGGTCGGATTCACGATCGTGGTCGTCATCGCGCCACCTCGCTTTTCTGTATGTCATCGGTCGCGGGTTCGGGTTCCGCTGCGTGGCCGGTGAGGGAGAGGAACACGTCATCGAGGGTGGGTTTGTGGAGTTCGATGTCCAGGATCGGGACCGAGGCGTCATCCATAGCGCGGACGACTTCGACGAGCGAACGGGATCCCTCTTCGGCAGGGATGACCAGGAGTCCCCGATCCTCATCGTGGAGCGGGTCTGCCCCGGTGAGATTGTTGATAGCGGTGATCGCTGTTGCGCAGTGCTCGTCACCCACCTCCAGACGGACGACAACACCGCCGATCGTCTCCTTGAGACTGTCGGACGTGCCCTCAGCGATCAGACGACCGTGGTCGATAACGCCGATGGCGTCTGCGAGGAAGTCGGCCTCCTCGAGGTACTGGGTCGTGAGAAGAAGGGTGGTGCCACCGCTCACGAGTTCTCTGATGAGTTCCCAGATGTCGACGCGTGACCGTGGATCGATGCCGGTGGTTGGTTCGTCCAGGAACAGGACCTCCGGGCGTCCGACAAGCGATGCGGCGAGGTCGAGGCGGCGGCGCATGCCCCCCGAGTAGGTCTGGACCTGACGGTCGGCAGCGTCGACCAGGTTGATACGCTCGAGGACCTCATCGGCACGGGCCTGCGCCTCGGCCATCGACAGGTTGTACAACCGGCCGACCATCACAACGTTCTCTCGACCGGTCAGGAACTCGTCGACAGCGGCGTACTGACCGCCGAGGCCGATGCGGGTGCGGACGCCGATCGGGTCGGCGACGACGTCGATTCCCTCCACGGTGGCGCTCCCGGAGTCAGGCTTGAGGAGAGTCGCGAGGACCCGGATTAGAGTCGTCTTGCCTGCCCCATTCGGGCCGAGCAGGCCGTAGACCTTTCCACTCTCGATGGAGATTGACACTCCGTCGAGGGCGGGAACGTCGGACTTTTTGTAGGTCTTGTAGATGTTCTCGGCGACGACAGCGAACGTCATCGTCCCTCCCCGGTTCGTTGGAATGCGGTCCTGTCCTGAGACACATCAGGGCAGATCGACCGTGTGGTCATCGCAGGCTAAGGGCGGGCACCCTGGCAAGGAACGGGAATCTCGCGTCGTCGCACAGAAAGTGTCAGGCCGGGGCGGGAGTCGTTCGGCGGTGATCGAGTTGCTGAACCACGACTGACATCGCTCCCAACTTGGGACTCCGTCCCTGCGATCGCAGCAAACCGTCAGGCGCTCGCCGGCGCTCGCCGGCGCTCGCTGACAGACAACAGGTCACAGCAGACAGCCCGGAGAATCCTGTCACCTGGTTCCTCGCGCGGGCGCGGTTGTCCCGCAACCATCTAGAGTTGTCTTGATATTCCCCAGCGCTCTCGGGCGACTGGAGGATTCATGGAGATAGAACTCTGAAGGGAGACTCGATGGCTCGGAACAGATGGAAGTTCGCGGCAGTGCTGATGCTCGTGTTGGCATTGTTCGCGGCTGCGTGCGGCAGCGATGACGGCGGTGACGCCGGTGACGCCGGTGACGGTGACGAGACGACCACGACGGCCGATGGGGGAGAAGCGGTCGAAACACTCAAGGTTGCGTTCGTGCATGTTGGGCCGACGGCTGACAAGGGATGGTCATGGGCCCACGACCAGGGCGCCAAGTACCTCCAGAACAAGCTGCCGGGCGTCGAGATCACGACACTCGAAAGCATCGCCGAGGGGCCGGACTCGCAACGCGTGTTCGAGGATCTCGCGGCGGACGGCAACATGCTGATCTTCGGCACGTCGTTCGGCTACATGGATCCGATGCTCGCAGCAGCCGAGAACTTCCCGGACGTTGCGTTCATGCACGCCACCGGGTACAAGACGTCGGAGAACATGGGCAACTACTTCGGAGCCGCCGAAGAGGGTCGCTATCTGTCGGGTATGGCCGCCGGTGAACGCACCGAAACCAACCTGATCGGCTACGTCGCGGCGTTCGCGATTCCAGAGGTCCTGCGAGGGATCAACGCCTTCACGCTCGGCGTGAAAGAGGTCAACCCCGACGCTGAGGTACAGGTCGTCTGGACCTCGACGTGGTTCGATCCGCCCAAGGAAGGTGACGCAGCACAGGCACTCCTCGACGCGGGCGCCGATGTGATCGCCATGCACCAGGACACGTCCGCGCCGGGCCAGGCGGCCGAAGCGGCAGATGCAGGCTGGGTCGGATACAACACCGACATGTCCGAGTTCGCGCCCAACGGCTGGCTCACCGCCGCCATCTGGGATTGGGGCCCGTACTACCTCGCAATCGCAGAGGCAGTAATGGCAGGGACGTGGACGCCTGAGGCGTTCTACGGCAACATGGCCGGAGGCATGGTCAACATCGCTCCGTTCGGTCCTTCGGTCTCCGACGAGATGCAGGCGCTGATCGCAACGCGACAGCAGGAGATTATCGACGGAACCTTCGCGGTATTCCCCGACCCGATCGTCAACCAGGCAGGCAATGAACAGCCACTTGGTGACATCTTCAGCATGGACTTCTTCGTTGAAGGAGTCCTCGGCAGTCCGACTGGCTGATCGAGTCGAACAAACGACTGAGACGAGGGCCCCGCATGTGCGGGGTCCTCGCCATTTGGGACGACGACGGCTGATTCGGCTAGGGTGCCGACATGCCCGAAGGTTCACAGAGCCAGACACCGCCGGCCGTCGAACTTCGTGACATGGACAAGTCCTTCTACGGGGTGTTCGCCAACGCCGACGTCAACTTCAGTCTGGCGGCGGGAGAGGTCCACGCCCTCCTCGGTGAAAACGGCGCAGGCAAATCCACGCTCTGTTCCGTTATTGCAGGTCTCTACCGACCGGACTCCGGTGAGATGCTGATCGACGGAGAGCCGACCGTCTTCAAATCCCCGAAAGATGCCCTGGCCGCAGGCGTGGGGATGGTTTACCAGCACTTCCGCCTCGTCTCGAACCTCACGGTGGCCGAGAACCTCGCACTCGGGAATCCAGAAGTCGCGATGAAGCTCTCACAGAAGGAGCTCGAGGCGGAGGCTCGCGAGATAGGTGAGAAGTACGACTTCCCGGTCGATCCCACGGCCCGTATCTGGCAGCTATCCGTTGGTCAACAGCAACGAGTCGAGATCCTCAAACTCCTCTACCGCAACGCGCGCATCCTCATCCTCGACGAGCCCACCGCCGTCCTC
>JBLWQS010000048.1:0-8726 GCA_048452705.1 Acidimicrobiia bacterium | reverse complement strand
GAGGATGCCCAGTTCCCGGTCAACGGTGGGGACTCCGTGGTCGATGGTCGCCAGTGTGAGGTCCGGCCGATGAACGGGTCGCTCTGCGATCTGCAGTGCCTCGAACGCCTGTGGCGAGGTCACCTCGTGGATGAGGTGGAGGTCCACGAAGAGCAGATCCGTGCCGTCGTCGTCAGACCGGACGACGTGATCGTCCCATACCTTTTCGAAGAGCGTGCGTGGCGTTGACATGGAACAGTCGAGCATAGGAGAGGTGCGTTCGCCAGGTGGGCGGATTCGCGGGCGGAGAGAGAAGGCGCGTCCGATACCGGGCGGGAGACCGTTGAGGTTCTACGCTCTTGCCAATGCCGATTCTGCTCGCCCTCTTGCTCTCCGTCACGCTCGCGGCACCCTTCGGGGAAGCCGAGGCGCGGGCACTCGAGGTCGACTCGGGGATGACGATCGAGATCTCGGTCGCGGTTGATGGAGGCCGGTCGGCCATCCTGGTTCGTGCGGTGGCTCTTGCAGGCGAACTTCCCCCGATTGCAATGGTCGATCAGGGGAACGGGACGTGGGTCGGCATCCTGCGTCTCGCCGGCCGGGAAGACGTCCAGGTAGCGTTCGAAGCCATCGACGGCGGGGGTGAGAGTGTGATCTCCGACCTGACCTCTCTGACCGACCTTGGCGTTGATCCCGCGGTCATCTCTTCGACTCGCCCCGTTCACCTGCCACCTGAGGACACGGGTCCGAACTGGTGGCTCGTTGGGGGTATCGCCGCCGGTCTTGCGGCGTTGGCGCTCCTCGTCGTGTGGGCGGTCGGGTACAAAGTTGACACACGGTCGGAGAACCCCGACAATTCGGAAGATGTCGACCATATCGCGAACCAGTCCGACCCAGAACCGAACGACTAGCGCCGGGGGACTCGACTACTCGATCGAAGAAGAGGTGGTCGCAGACTCGCCGGCTGCACTCAAAGCGCTCGCCGACGGGACTCGACTCGCGATCCTCGATCTCCTCCTCGAACGGGCGGCCACCACGAGCCATCTTGCTGAGGCTCTTGGCAAGCCGAAGGGCACCGTCGGCTACCACCTGAAAGTGCTCGAGAAGTGCGGACTCATCCGCATCGTTCGCACCCGTCAGGTCCGGGCGATGACCGAGAAGTACTACGGGCGAATCGGCCGCACGATCATCATGTCTGGCCGGGGGATGATGAAAGATCCGCTCTTCATAGTGCACGATGCTCTTCGCGACGTGCGGATAATCGAGGGCGAGCCGCTGCCGATGTTCACCACCCGCCGAGCGCGGATTCCCGAGTCGAGAGCGATCGAGTACGCCTCCCGACTTGCCGACCTCGCCGCCGAGTTCGCAGCCGAGCCGAGGCACGGCGAGCGCGTCTACGGCATGCTTGCCGGTGTCTACCCGACCGATCTCCCAACCTTCAAGTCACACGAGGACGAATGACCGACACCGCTGAGAAGAAGGGCAAGACGCCCAAGGTCCGCCTGGGTGCGAACTACTGGAGATTGTGGTCGTCGTCGGTCGCCTCCAATCTCGGTGACGGCGTGGCGATGATCGCGTATCCATGGCTCGCCTCAGCAATCACGCGCAACGCCATTCTGATTGCCCTCATCGCCGTCGTTCAGCGCCTCCCGTGGTTGCTGTTCACGCTGCCGGCTGGGGTCATCACCGACCGGGTCGATCGTCGCAAGCTGATGCTCTCGATGAACGTCTTTCGAACTGTCGTGACCACTGTCGTCGCGATCGTGGTCTTCACCCAGTCTTCGACCCTCCCAACGCCGAACGAGGTCACCGGCGGCATCGATGTCGCGACGAACTGGCTGATCTACATGACACTCATTGTCGCCGCGCTGCTGTTCGGAATGGCCGAAGTGCTTTACGACAACGCTGCACAGACGATCCTCCCCGCGATTGTGGAACCCGAAGGGCTTGAGCGGGCGAACGGCAACCTGTGGGGTGCCGAGATGGTGATGAACAGCTTCATCGGACCGCCGCTTGGCAGCGTGCTCATCGGCGTCGCCTTCGCTCTGCCTTTCTTCTTCGACGCAGGAACGTTCGCCATCTCCGCCGCGCTCTTGCTCCTCGTCGCCGGCACCTTCCGAGTCGATCGTGACGAGAAGGAGTTGGAGGCAAAGGTCGATTGGTGGGGAGAGATCAAAGAGGGCGTGGTCTGGCTGTGGCGGCATCCGCTACTGCGCCCGATGGCGATCATTCTGGGGTTCCTCAACGCCCTCATTGCGGTCACGGTGGCCACCTTCGTGCTCTTTGCCCAGGAGATTCTCGGCGTCACGGCCTTTGTGTTCGCGATCCTCGGAGCCGCCGGGGCGATCGGAGGTGTCCTCGGTAGCGTGCTCAGCCCACGGGTTTCGAAGGCTATCGGAAGTGGAGCGTCGCTCTACACGACGTTCGTGGCGATGGTCATCACGTCTGCGATCATCGGCCTCACGAGCAACTGGATCGTGGCGTTCGTCGCGTTCGCGATCTCCTCGTTCTTCGGTGTGTTGTGGAATGTGATCACCGTCTCGCTCCGCCAGACGATCATCCCGGATTATCTGCTCGGACGGGTCAACTCGGTCTATCGGTTCTTCGCCTGGGGAATGATGCCGATCGGCCTCGCCATCGGCGGTGTCCTCGTCTTCGGTGTCGAGTTCGTCGGAGGTTCCCGGGAACTCGCTCTCCGCATGCCATGGTTGGTGACGGCGGTGGCATATGTGCTGCTGTTTGTCTACGCGGCACCGAAGCTGACGACAGCGAAGATCGAAGCCGCAAGAGCCGAAGGCGTCGCAGCGAAGGAATCGGCGGCTGCCGAGTCGGCCGACGAAACAGGCGAGTTCGACGTTGCCTACGAAGCGATCGCAGAGGCCGGGATTCGGGGTGCCGTGCCACCGGAGATCGATGGCAAGGACGGGGCCTAAACCTTCGTTCGCCGCTTCATCAGAACGACGGCGGCCGCGAGGGCTGCTGCCGATAGAGCGACCGCAGCGCCGGTGAGTGGAGAGGGCCTCGGGATCGTGGGACCCACGCTGACCGGACGCTGGAACTCGAGGATCGGCCAGTGGCGCTCCTCGGCGATCGCCCGGAGCTCTTTCTCGGGGTTCACGGCGACCGGATTCCCGACCGCTTCGAGCATCGGTAGATCGGTGATGGAATCTGAGTACGAGAAGGAGCCCGAGAGATCGATTCCCTTCTCTCGAGCGACTTTCTCCATCGCCTCAGCCTTGCCCGGCCCCATGGCATAGACCTCGATCTCAGGGATAAACCGCCCCTGTGCATCGGTCTTGATCTTCGTAGCGATCACCTCCCAAACACCGATGTGCTCGGCGATCGGGCGGACGATCTCTTCCGGACTGGCAGAGATGATGATGACTCTCCTGCCGCTACGGATGTGCTCGTCGATGAGGAAGAGAGCCTCGGCGTAGACGAGCGGTTCGGCAACGTCGGCCAGCGTCTCGCGGACGAGTTGTTCGAACTCGTCTCGTTTCCAACCGGCGGTGAGTTGGAGCAGTTCGTCGCGGGCCCGTTCGAGCTGTTCCTCGTCGGCGCCGAACAGCATGTAGAACGCCTGCGCAAGACCCATGCGGGCAAGCGCCTTCTTGCCGAGAAAGCCCGCCTTGTAGAGGGGCTTGCCGAACGCGAGCGTCGACGACTTCGCAATCACCGTCTTGTCGAGATCGAAAAAGGCTGCTTCCTGCATCATGTCCGATTCTATCGGCACAACCGGATGCAGACGTGACCACGAATCGAAGGTCTTGAAACAGGCCTCGGTTTGGCTTACGGTGCCGAGAGTTCACACATGGAGTTGGAATGCCGGCGCTCGCCATCTGGTCGCCGGAGGACGAGGTACTCGGTGCCATCGCACCGTTGGCACTTGGTGCCGCGGCCGGGACCGCGCTCATCGTGGATCTCGATGTCGACGGGCCGAGGTACCCCGGTGATCTGACGCTGGCGAGCCTCGTCGCCGACGGTCCCACGAAAGCCGATCTGTCGCCACAGCGGCGAGGCATCGCGGTCGTGAGCAACGGAGGCGTCAATGCGGAGGAAGCTGAACCGGTGCTTCGTGCGCTGGTCGACGGCTGGCCGGCCGTCGTGTTCCGGCTGCCGGCAGATCACATCGGCGGGGATGGCGCCATACCGGTGCTTCCTCTCATTCCCGGCTCGATGATGGACCGATCAGCCGGTCCCGCTATCTACCAACGTTCCGGATGGAGAGTCCGAGCCCCGGAAGGGGGAATCGTGCTCCCACGACCGAGCCGGGGAACCATCTCGGCGCTGCTCACAGGCCACGCTCCGCATCCGGGGGATCGGTGGATCCGAGCCTGGCGCGGAGTCTGGGATCAGTCATGGGCGTGACGGATCGGATCGTTCGACGACTGCTCGAGTCTGACGTGCCTCTCGAACGTGGGCCTCTTACGGCGGCGGCAGCCTTGATCGTGCCGGAAGTCGCTCCGCTCGCCGGCCCTGAGGCGATCGTCGACGCAGTGGACGCTCTCGCAGGTCTCGGACCGATCGAGCGACTACTGCGCGATCCTGACGTCACGGATGTACTCGTTAACGGGCCACGTGAGGTTTGGATCGAGCGACGGGGTTCCCTCGAGCGAACCGATGTCGCGTTCGCCGACGACAGCGCGGTGATCGCGGCCGTGGAACGCGTGATCGCGCCGCTGGGCCTCCGGATCGATCGAGCGAGTCCTGCGGTAGATGCCCGGCTTCCGGATGGCTCGCGGCTCCACGCTGTGATACCACCCGCATCGGTCGATGGCCCGATCGTCGCGGTCCGCCGCTTCTCCGAAGCGGTGACTGATCTTGCTGCCCTCGTCGAAGTGGGAGGCATCACGGACGACGGGGCAGACCTGCTCCGAGATTCCGTGTCGAATCGGATGAATCTGCTGGTTGCGGGCGGAACCGGGGCAGGGAAGACGACGCTGCTCAACGTCCTGTCCAAAGAGATTGATGAATCGGAGAGGACAGTCACGGTCGAGGATGCGGCGGAGCTTCGGCTCGGTGGCCACGTTGTGCGACTCGAGGCCCGTCCGCCGAATGCAGAGGGCGCGGGCGAGATTACCTTGCGTAGCCTGTTGCGGCACGCGCTCCGTCTTCGGCCCGATCGCATCGTGGTCGGTGAAGTTCGGGGGGCGGAGGCCCTTGACATGATCCAGGCGATGAGCACCGGACACGATGGATCGATGTCGACGATCCATGCGAACGGGCCGGAAGAAGCACTCTGGCGACTCGAGAGTCTGGCTGCGACGGCCGACGCGGGCGTCTCGGTCGACACGCTCCGTGCGCAGATCCGCTCCGCGATCGACCGAATCGTGTTCGTGACCCGGCGCCGCGGAAGCCGGCTTGTCACGTCGATATCGGACGTGGGTGTCGACGCCGTTGAGGACGTCTACCGATGCTGATCGCCGTACTCCTCGCGAGTGGTCTGGTGGCGGGAATCCCTCCTGTGTTCATCGCGATCGCGGCCCTGGCAGCCATCGAGCCCAGGCTCGTGCTCGCCGGGGCTGCGGTCTGGGCAGCCGTTGCGGCCTTTCGACGACGCCGGGTTCGTGTTGCTCCGGACGATGAAGCGACGCTGTTTCGCGCGATGGCTGCGGAGTTGCGCTCCGGGGCTTCGCTGCGGAGCGCCCTCGCCGAGGCGGCGCACCGTGTCCCTCAGATCGATCTCGGGCGTCCTGTGCGACTTGCCGCCGCCGGGACATCGATGGTTGACGTCGCCGGATCCGTCGAAGAACGACTCCCCGAGAATGGGCGGCTCGCAGCGGCGGCATTCCGGCTGAGCGATTGGTCAGGGGCTAGGGTCGCCGACACCTTCGAAGGGCTTGCCGAGAGGGCCGCGGCCACCGCTGAGCTAGCCAGAGAGCGAAAGGCGGCGACGGCCCAGGCGCGGCTCTCCGCATTGATCGTTGGAGTTGCCCCGTTTGTCTTCACGGTGCTGCTCGTTGCTACAGGGCGGGGGGCCGGTCTTGTCTCGCACGGTGCCGTCGGATGGTTGGTCTTGGGCATCGGACTTGGACTGGAGGTCGTCGGCCTGGCCATCGTCGCCGCGATCGTGTGGCGGGCCGAGCGATGATGGCTCTCTCAGTGCTCGCTCTCGGTGCTGCGGTTCTGCACTCGAATCGACGAGAGATTCTTGCAGCCGGCACACTCGTGGCATTCGTCCTCGCTCCGATTGTCGGGATCGTCTTCTTGTTCGGACTGGCGGTGTGGGCAGCGATCGGACGTCGGCCCCGATCCGCGAAGCACAATGATGACGAAGCAGTGCTCGCAGAACTCACGGCACTGGGTCTCAGTGCTGGGCTCACCTTCACCGCGGCAGCGAGTGCGGCAGCCGCTTCGGTTCCCGGCGAAGCATCCACCCGACTCCGACAGACCATTCGCGTCGGAGGAGGGATGGATGCCAACACGGCGGACGGTCACGGTCTCATGGTCGTTGTCCACCGCGCATTGTTGACCGGCGCACCGCTTCAACCAGCAGTCTCCGGCTACGCAACGACGCTCCGGAAGGAGGAGCGGTCCCGGGAACTCACCGCGGCCCGTCGCCTCCCAGTCAAACTGCTCTTTCCCCTGGCCCTCCTGATCCTCCCGGGCTTCCTGATCCTCACGATCGGTCCGGCCGTGCTCGGCAGCCTCGAACGTCTTGGCATCTGACTTCCCGCCGCCCCGGCCGGACGCCGGTGAACGAAAGGAATCTCCATGCGAGCATTCTTCAACGACCAGCGCGGTCAAGCAACGGCCGAGTACGCCCTCGTCATCGTGGCAGCAGCAGCGATCGCTCTGGCACTGATCATCTGGGCGACATCGACCGATCTGCTGCCCTCCTTCTTCTCAACCGTGCTCAAGAAGGTCACGTCGGTCGCAAAGGGGGCACCGATCGGGTGACCCAGCGAGGTAGCGCCGTGGTCGAGTTCGCTCTTGTCGTGCCGCTCGTGCTGGCTCTTGTGCTCGGTCTCGTCGAGGTTGCTCTCGTGGCCCGGACGCAGATGGAAGTCGTGAACGCGGCCCGGGAAGGTGCTCGCGAGGCCGCGGCATCACCCGATCCGTCGGACGCCGTCCGTGCGGCGAGAGCTGCACTCGGCGAAATCGGATCATCGGCGCGGGTGTCGGTACGACGGCCCGATGTAGTCGGACGCCTTGCCGAGGTCCGTGTGACGCTTCCCTATAGGGTCGCTTCCGCGTTCCTTGGTGGCGTAAGCGTCGAGATCACGGCGAAGGCCGTGATGCGGGTCGAGCGATGAAGAGAGATCGTGGATCGGCGGCGGTCCTGCTGCTGGCCGTCGCCGGTCTCGTTCTCGTTCTCGCTCTCGGAGTAGCCGATGCGGGGATCGCTTTCTCGGCCAGGCTTCAGGCTGCTGCAGCGGCAGATGCTGCCGCACTCGCTGCTGCACCTGTGACGTTCCGGCCGTTCGGAGCAGCAGGTAGTCCCGCGATGGAGGCACGGCGCCGCGCTGCAGCGAATGGCGCCGTGCTGACCAAGTGTTCGTGTCCGGTGGATCGCAGCTGGCGGCCCCGCGTTGTCGAAGTCGTCGTGGAGCGCCGTGTGGAACTGTTCGGTCTGGGAACCATCACGGTTCGCGCCTCGAGTCGAGCCGAGTTCGCCCCGGCAGCGCTGCTTGATCGAGACATATGATGTGCGAGGCGGTCGGACCCGTCCTCCGGGATCCTCAGCGCTCAGGGGTCGCTCGGATAGATGCGTCCACCAACTCCCCAAGTGCTCCACGAACCCTGGATTCGCAGGTGCGTATGGGCGCCTTGATAGCCCACAGTTCGCAGATCTTCGGCTACTCCTCAGAGAGCAAGCCGTCATCTCCGAGATCCGCGAGCATCTCGTCGGCCTCCGGCGTCAGGCGTACCACCGAGGCAGCCCCGGCCCGTCCCAGTGTGCCTGGGACGACCACGTTGTCGATCTCGTCGGCGTCGAGAGTGTGCACGGTGGCGGCCAATTGGATGAGCTCGGTCGGTGTCAGACTCGTCCAGACATGGTCGAGCAGGACACTGACGATCTCGGGTGCATCGGTGATGTCGTTCATCTGGAGGACGCGGAGCACCGCCAGCATGACGACGCCCTGGTTCGCTGATCGGGTGAGATCTCCGCCGGGAACGCCCTTGCGGGTCCTCGCGTATTCCAACGTACGCTGCGGACTCAGCCGCTGACTCCCTGCGCCGAATCCGTCCCACCAGGCCTGGGTCGGCAGAGCTCTCGGCAGTTCGATTGGAAGGTTGCCGACGCTTCTCATGAGGTTCTCGAAACCCTTGAAGCCGGTCACGACGTAACCCTCTACGGGCAGATCCCACGTATCGACGACTTTGTCGACCATGACCTGGGGCCCTCGCCCGGCCATCAACGAGGTGAACTTCATCGAGCCGTACGGTGTTGAGACCCAACTGTCTCTGGGGAACCCCAGGATGGTCCCGTTCCCCTCAGACGGATTGGCGGTGAGGAGGTGGATGCTGTCGGCGCGAAGCCGTTGCTGGTTCTCGCCGGGACGGGCGTCGGATCCGATGACCATGACCATCCTTGGCTCTTCTCCGTACCAGGGCGGACCGGCCGCGGGATCGGCACCGACGATCTGCCAGCCGTTGCCCTCATCTGCGGCCAGGAGCACGTCTCCGCTGTCGGTCGTGATGACGGAGATTTCCCCGTCCTCGAGCGAGGCGACGGTGCCGGTAACCACGGTCTCGTCCGAGGCGTCGATCGGATACTCGTCGAGGTGTACGGCGAGCCCATC
>JBLWQS010000047.1:0-8728 GCA_048452705.1 Acidimicrobiia bacterium | reverse complement strand
GCAGAGCCTCGAGCGGTTGGAACACGAGATTCGTGAACGTTCCGCCAAGCGTCGCCCAACGAAGGCGTTGATCCCCAAGCAGGTGTCTCAACCCCTCCTTGAGAGAATCCATGAACGGTTCGCGTGCCGTCAGCGGCCGGCCATGGATGACCTTGACTCTCGCGAGGAACACGGCGGATACGAGGAAGGTCGCCGCGTTGATGAAGAAGGCGATGGCGAAGCCGCCGCTGAAAGCGATGAGCATGCCAGCGGCGAGCGGTCCGATGCTCAACGTCACCATGCGGGCGACCGCCAGGTGTGAGTTGACGTCGATGAGCATGTCCTCGTCGACGACCAACGGCACCATTGCCTGGAAACCGGAGTCGAAGAACACGGACATCGTTCCGATGACGAAAGCAACGCCGAAGACGAGCCACCGGGTACCGGCACCATTCGCTGCTGCAAGCGCCAATGCGACGAAGACCGCAGCCCGCAGGAGATCAACGGTGACGAGGGCAAGCCGGAGGTTGCGGAGACGATCGAGGAATACACCGGCAACGAGGCCGAAGAGGAACATCGGTAGCGTTTCTGCAGCTGCGGTGAGTCCCAGATCGAGAGGTCGCGCGGTGAGGGCGAGAATGAAGTAGGGGAGCGAGAAGAACGCGATGTAGTCGCCGAACAGCGAAACCGCCTGGCCTCCGACGAGGGGAACGACGTTCCGCCGGGCCATACGGCGACCCTTTACGCCGAGCGGATCGTCGGTTGGGCCTTGACCAAGTGTTCCCAAGTCCATGCTGGGACGGCATGGTACCCGACGGATAGACCGGAGCGCGACCGCCGCGATTGCGATTAGCCTGTGGCCCACACGAACACGTGAAGGACACACATGGCCACGCTGCAGGATCTTCCCGTACTGATCGCCGAGTTCCGCGATCTCGCGAGGGAGTACCTCCTCCAGGAGACCGTCGGACAGGCGAAGAAGCTCGGTCGATTTTCCGGTTTCTCACTGGGTGCCGCAGCGCTGTGGGCCGCCGCCATGGTCCTCATCGGCGTTGCCGTCATGCGCGGACTGGTCGATGCCTTGCCGAACAGTCCGTACTGGGAAGCGCTCGGATATGTGATCGCATTCGCCGCGTTCGTCGGCATCGCCGCGATCCTGGTCAAAGCTGGCCCACGGCCGGAGCCGGAGGAACCAACGGTACAAACGGGAGGACGGCCATGACCATCAATCGTGATGATCTCGAAGGCAAGTTGCGAGAGATCGAAGGTGTCGTCGTGGAGACGGAGGGTGAGGCGAGGCAGAACGCCGGGCTCTTGATCGGTGGTGCCGTGGTCGTCGTGGTCGCTCTCGTTGCCTATGGAATCTGGCGCTCACGCCGCCGTCGGATCCACATCGAGGTTTACCAAACCACATGAACGCCCTCGGCTATGCCACTCGTCGCTGGTGGTTCAGACGATTCCACCGGAGTGTCCGCATCGGATGGATTGCCGCCAGCACCGCAGCGAAGAACAAGGATGTTCCGAGACTGGGACTCGGCCTTGCGATGATCGGATACGGACTCGTTAAGGGCCGGAATAGTCGTCGCTTGATCTACAAGACCTCGATCGACGTTGAACAGGGAACGACGGTCCGGGTCATGCGCGGTCGTCGACCCATCGCCGAAACTACGCCCATTCAATAGGACGACTCACGATGCGCAGCAACCAGAAATGGACGAAGATCATCATCTGGCTCATCGTCGCAACGATGGTGCTCTCGCTCGCCGTTGCGATCATCCCAGCCATCGGGGGATGATCACCGGCTCCCCATTCGCTTCCGGGGATGCGTGCCTGCTCTTCGACGTCAAAGGGCGCCGGTACCTCATCGAACTGATCCCGGGACGGAGCTTTCACTCACACCGGGGGGCGCTTCCGCACGACGAGATCATCGGTGCACCCGAAGGATCAGCCCTCGAAACGACGAATGGCACGTTCCTCACCGTGGTTCGACCGCGACTCGCCGACTACGTGTTGAAGATGTCACGGGGAGCCAACGTGCTCTACCCGAAGGATGCGGCCGCGTTGATGGTTTGGGCCGACGTCGGCCCAGGGATGACCGTGCTCGAGGCCGGCACCGGATCCGGGGGTCTCACGATGATGCTGGCCAGAGCCGTCGGCCCGACCGGTCGGGTGGTCAGTGTTGAACGAAGGTCCGACCACGCCAAACTTGCACGCAGCAGGATCAGCGGATTCTTCGGATCGGTGCCCGATTGGGTGGAACTACGTGTCGGCGAAGTCGTCGACGCAGTTGAAGAGGTTGGACCGGAACGGATCATCCTCGACGTACCCGAACCCTGGGAGCTGGTGGACGCGGCGGCAGAGCACCTTCCGGGTGGTGGCGGCTTCGCTTGCTACGTCCCCAACGTGCCGCAAGTCGAAACAGTCCGAGCGGCAATATCTGAGACCGGTCACTTCATCGAAGTGTCGACGTTCGAAGTGATGATGCGCGACTGGTCCGTCAACGGCCGCTCAGTTCGTCCGTCTCATCGGATGGTGGGGCATACGGGATTCATTACGGTGGCGAGGAAGGTGCTGCGCACCACGTAGTCCGTAGTCCGTAGTCCGTATGCGGCTGAGAGTGTTGACAGAACGGGGCTCGGGCGAAACGCGGAGAGGCCGCACTCTCGCGGGTGCGGCCTCTCGTACGGACTACGGGTTACGGATTACGGACTACTGCCGGCCGCAGGCCGGCCTCCTACGGCTCAATGAAGATGCACTCGCCTGGGCACTCTTCGGCTGATTCGACGACGGCGTCCATCTGATCATCGGGGAAGTTCGCCGTGCCTTCGGCGCCTTGCGTGTTGCCCTCTGACGCGGCAAAGATCTTCTCGCCCTCACGAACATACGCGAGTCCGTCATCGAGAAGTACGAAGACGTCGGGTGCGATCTCTTCGCAGATTCCGTCGCCGGTGCAGAGATCCTGGTCGATCCAGACCTTCATGGCTTGTGTCCTTTCGGAGTGTGACGGATGAAAGATAGTCACGCGATGGGCGAACAACGAGTTCATTCTCGTACCGGGCCAGGGCCATCCGGCACGATCTATCCGCTTCCCGCAAGTGGGCGCGACGCCTACAATCGGATGACGAGCCGGAACCGGCCCGACGCCGTCGGCCAAGAGGATACGACTGTGAACCAGCACGAAGATGATCAACTCAACAGGAAGGTCCTCCTCCTCGAGGAGGAGATCACGGTGCTGCGGCGCCGACTTCAGGACGCACCCCGGCGCGTCCGGCTCCTGGAGGAGCGGCTCCTGGAATCGCGCGGCAAGATCGCTCAGGCCGCGGGCCAGAACGAGAAGCTCGCCGCCGCACTCGAAGAGACCCGTGAGCAACTGGCTCTCCTTCGCGAGGAGGTAGAGAAGCTGACGGCGCCGCCGAATCCGTTTGGGACGGTCCTTCGGCGCAATGAAGACGGAACGATCGACGTCAACACAAGCGGACGGAAGCTTCGTGTCAACGTTGAGCCGACCGTGGAGTTCAAAGCACTCGGCGTCGGACAAGAAGTCATTCTCAACGAAGCGTTCAACGTCGTCGACATACGCAGCTACGACCCAGCCGGCGAGGTTGTGACGGTCAAAGAGGTCATCTCAAATGACCGCTTGATCATCCTGAGCAGAGGCGACGAGGAGCGTGTCGTCGGCAGATCAGAAGTGGTCGAAGACGAACCACTCCGTGTTGGCGATCACGTGCGCATCGATCCGCTGACCGGACTGGTCCTCGAGAGACTCATCCGCCCCGAAGTGGGGGAACTCGTCCTCGAGGAGGTACCCGACACTACGTATCTGCAGATCGGCGGTCTCGGAGAACAGATCGAGGTTATCCGAGACGCCATCGAGCTCCCATACGTTCACAAGGAACGGTTCACCGAGTACGACCTCGCGGCGCCGAAAGGGGTCCTGCTCTACGGGCCGCCGGGGTGCGGGAAGACGCTGATCGCCAAGGCAGTCGCGAACAGCTTGGCGAAAGCCGTTGCGAAGAAGGAGGGGAGTGAAGACACTCGCTCATACTTCCTCAACGTCAAGGGACCGGAACTCCTGAACAAGTACGTCGGCGAGACCGAGCGCCAGATCAGGCTGATCTTCCAGCGTGCGAAGGAGAAGTCCGATCAGGGTGTGCCGGTAATCGTCTTCTTCGATGAGATGGATTCGCTGTTCCGGACGAGAGGTACGGGAATCTCTTCCGATGTGGAGTCCACCATCGTTCCGCAACTCCTGTCGGAGTTGGATGGAGTCGAGGCGCTCAAGAACGTCATCGTGATCGGCGCCTCGAATCGTGAGGATCTCATCGATCCTGCGATCCTTCGCCCCGGCCGACTGGACGTCAAGATCAAGATCGAACGTCCTGGGGTGGAGGCTGCTGCCCAGATCTTCGGCATCTACCTCACACGAGACCTGCCGTACGACGACGAGGAATTGGCGAGTCACGATGGTGACCTCGATGCGATGATTGACGGGATGATCGCCGCCGTTGTCGACAAGGTGTATCGGGAAGACGATGACAACCGGTTCCTCGAGGTGACGTACGCGAACGGTGATCGCGAGATCCTGTATTTCAAGGACTTCGCGTCGGGGGCGATGGTCGAGAACATCGTGCGGCGAGCGAAGAAGGAAGCGATCAAGAGGGAGATCGCGGGGGGAGAGAAGGGTCTGCGAACCGCCGATCTTCTCGCATCGGTCACGCAGGAGTTCCGGGAACAAGAGGACCTGCCGAACACGACCAACCCCGACGACTGGGCGAAGATCTCCGGCAAGAAGGGCGAACGAATCGTGTACGTCCGAACGCTGATCGAAGGAGATCGCGACAGTCGAGCAGTCGAAGCGGTGACCCCGGGCCAGTACCTCTGAGCATCCATGGCGCTGCGTAAGGTCATCGGCACCGAGACCGAGTTCGGGATCACCGTCCTCAACCAGGCCGGCTTCAATCCGGTCGTGGCCTCTTCGGCCGTCGTCAATGCCTATGCGGGGAATCGTTCGCGGATCCGCTGGTCGTTCGATGAAGAGAGCCCCGGCAGGGACCTGCGAGGGCTCGGCGTTGTCAAAGGTCCCGGTATCGATTTCGAATCGGCGATGGTCAATACGGTCCTCACCAACGGGGCTCGTTTCTACGTCGACCATGCGCATCCCGAGTACTCAAGTCCGGAGTGCACCGATCCACGATCGGCCGCCTTGTACGACAAAGCCGGCGAGTGGGTGTTGGCTGAAGCCGTTGCAGCAGCCCAGGAACTGCTCGGACCGGACGAACGATTGGTCATCCACAAGAACAACACCGACGGCAAAGGCAACTCATACGGTTTCCACGAGAACTACCTCATCGCTCGTTCGATTCCGTTCGATGAGATCGTTCGCCAACTCACGGCATTCTTCGTCACACGCCAGATCTTCACCGGCTCCGGCAAGGTCGGCTCGGAGAACGGACGGCCTCCCGCCGACTTTCAGATCACGCAGCGTGCCGACTTCTTCGAAGAGGAGGTCGGACTCGAAACAACCTTGAAGCGTCCGATCATCAACACCCGTGATGAGCCCCATGCCGACCCTGCTCGATATCGCAGGCTCCACGTCATCATCGGAGATGCCAATCGCAGCGAGATCCAGACCTTCCTCAAACTCGGAACAACGGCCCTCGTGCTCGATGCGATCGAAGACGGTGCACTCACTGACGTGATCGAACTCGCTGATCCCGTGCATGATGTCTGGTCCGTCAGCCACGACCCGAAACTCCGATACTCGATGCAGACGATCGACGGGCATCGAATGACCGCCCTGGAGATCCAGTGGGAGTATCTCAGAGCCGTCAGCGACTATGCCCGGGCGGTCGGCGTTGGCCCGGTTTGGATCGAGGTGCTCGACGAGTGGGAGAGGATCCTCGTCGATCTAGAGCGGGACCCATTGATGACTGCAGATCGACTCGACTGGACGGCGAAGCTGCGGATCCTCGAGGGGTATCGAGCCCGTGACGGCCTTTCCTGGAACGACCCGAAGCTCCGCCTCCTCGATCTCCAGTATCACGACATCGATCCGAGGAGGGGCCTGTATCAGCGTCTCGTGGACCGGGGAGCGATGCGACGCCTCTTCGATGATCGGGAGGTCGAGTTGGCCGTCGCGAACCCACCCGAAGATACGAGGGCTTACTTCAGGGGGGTCTGTGTCCGTAGGTACCCCGACGCGTTGGTGGCTGCCAACTGGGACTCCCTCGTCTTCGACGTTGGTGAAGAGACGCTCAAACGCGTTCCTATGATGGAACCGTTGCGAGGCACGAGAAGTCTCGTGTCGAGGATGCTCGATGCCTCGCCGACCGCGGCAATGATGATCCGTGCCCTTGGAGGGAACGATGGCTGAACAAGAACGAACGCAACGATCGTCAGATCGAAGCGGTGCTCGATCCGATCAGGGTGAGATCGAAACGACGGGATCTGCAGAGGAGATCGGCGAGCGAATCGATGATCTACTCGACGAGATCGACACCGTGCTCGAAGAGAACGCCGAGGAGTTCGTCAAGAACTACGTCCAGAAGGGCGGGCAATGACCAACGTCTTGCCGATGACACCCGACGATGGGGGTGTTGTCCCATCGGCGAGCTTCGCCGCCTTGTTGGACCGGCACGATCTTGCGCCGACATGGGACGTTCCGCAGGGATCGATCGAGGTACCTGAGGCCACGACGATCCTCGCCCTTCGCTGGACCGATGGCGTCATCATGGCCGGGGACCGAAGAGCAACCGCTGGGAATGTCATCGCACACCGCCGTGTGAAGAAGGTCTATCCGGCAGACGATCGCTCTGCCGTTGCGATCTCAGGAACGGCCGGTATGGCGATCGAACTCACGAAGCTCTTTCAGACGGAGTTGGAGCACTACGAGAAGATCGAGGGCACCCGATTGAGTCTCGACGGGAAGGCAAACTTCCTGGCGCGGTTGGTTCGCGGCAATCTCCCGCTCGCGTTCCAGGGACTCGTGGTCGTGCCGTTGTTCTGCGGATACGACGACCAGGAAGCCATCGGGAAGCTCTTCAGCTACGACGTCGTCGGTGGTCGATATGACGAGCAGGACTACGCGACCACCGGATCCGGGGGATCTGAGGCGCGAGCGTTCCTGAAGAGCGCATGGAGCGTCGGGCTTGACGAGTCGGCAGCGATCAGGGTTGCGATCGAGGCGCTCGTCGCCGCGGCAGAAGAAGACGCTGCGACTGGTGGGCCCGATCCAAAGAGAGGCATCTATCCGAACATCGTCACCGTCACCGGAGCTGGCTATCGCGAGGTCCCCGACGACGAGATCGCTCCGATTGCGATCGAAGTGATGGAGGGCAGACCATGACGATGCCGTTCTACGTTCCGCCCGAGCAACTGATCCAGGATCGGGCAGAGTTCGCACGCAAAGGGATCCAGCGCGGTCGTCCGATCACCGTGGTGGAGTACGACGGAGGAATTCTCCTGATCGGCGAGAACCCGAGCCGATCGTTGCATAAGACCGGCGAGATCTACGACCGCGTCGCCTTCGCAGGAGTCGGCCGGTACAACGAGTTCGAGATGCTGCGGGTCGCTGGGATCCGCTACGCCGACGTCAAGGGGTACGCCTACGCCCGCGGGGATGTGACAGGGAAGGGCCTCGCCAACGCCTACTCGCAGACGCTCGGACAGATCTTCACACATGAGGTCAAGCCCTATGAAGTCGAAGTCGTGGTCGCCGAACTGGGCGACGACGACAACCACCTCTTCCACGTGCGCTACGACGGAACGCTGCGCGACGAGCATGGCTTCGCAGTTCTCGGCGGCGACGAGGACCGAATCGTTGAAGAGATCGGAAGCCGTCATCGACCGGACATGGGCCTGGAAGACGCGATCGCTCTGACGACGAGTGCGATCCAGGAAGCCGCTGAGGACGAGATTCCTTCCGGTGATTGGGAGGCCAGCGTGCTCGATCGTTCGTTGGGCAGGAGGAAGTTCCGTCGCCTGAGTGTCGAAGAGATCGCCGCCTCGGTCTGAGCCCTTGCTGACGAGTCTCTAGTACCGGAACTCGGCGACCACAGCCCGAGCCTGGGCCATGTGGTCCGCATCTACCCATATCTCGACCTCAGCGAGGCCACCGACACCGACGGGGTACGGGCCGGACGATTCGCCGTGTAGATGCACCGGGATGCCCTCTGCCCGAAGCTGGGCCGCCAGAAGGTTCGCCTCATTGGGGTCTCCGATACGCACCAGTGGTTCCAATCGATCGGTGCCACGCTCTCCGCTATCACGCTTCTTCATGACACGATTGTGGCACCTCTGGAACATCGGCGTGACGAGTTCTCACACCGCGGTACGCTGACGACGTGGAGCGACGGATCTACGGCATCGAGAACGAATACGGCGTCACCTGCACGCTGCATGGGCAGCGTCGTTTGTCACCCGACGAGGTCGCGCGCTACCTGTTCCGGCGGGTCGTGTCGTGGGGTCGATCATCGAACGTGTTCCTCGAGAACGGTGCTCGCCTCTATCTCGATGTCGGAAGCCATCCGGAGTATGCGACGCCCGAGTGTGATTCGCTGTCCGATCTCATCGCTCACGACAAAGCGGGGGAGAGGATTCTCGAGGGGCTCGTCGAGTCGGCCGAGGAGCGGTTGACTGAAGAGGGCATTCGCGGGGACGTCTACCTGTTCAAGAACAATACCGACTCGGCAGGGAATTCGTACGGATGTCATGAGAACTACCTCGTCGGTCGTCAGGATGATTTCCAGCG
>JBLWQS010000046.1:0-8821 GCA_048452705.1 Acidimicrobiia bacterium | reverse complement strand
ACCTCCCCCTGATGGGGAGGAAGAGAGCCGAGCACCGCCGTGCCCTATCCGCGCATCTTCCGGCGAAGCCGGATCAGCCCTTCTTGAGTTCGAAGCCGGCCAGGATCTGCATGATGCCGTCGATGAAGAAGAAGATCCCGGCGATGATCGCAAGAACAGTGACGGTTGCTGCAGGCCACAGGAGCAAGATCGCACCCGCCCCGATTGCCGCAAGGCCGCCAAAGATGACCCAGCCTCGGGACGGCATATCGCCGTCCGTGATGGCACGGAACACGTCGATGATCCCACTGATAATCCAGAAGATGGCTGCGAGGAGAGCGACGATCCCGATCGTCTCGGCAGGGTTCTTCATCACGACGATGCCGAGAACAATGCCGACAATGCCCACGATCAGGACGATCCATCGGCCGTCTGCCTTGCCGCTGAAGAGCGCCATCACGACCCGGAGAACACCGAAGAAGAGCATCCAGAGACCAATAAGCCAACCGACCACGGTGAGTGTCCTGCCCGGCCAGAACACCAGCGCCGCTCCGATGAAGAGGCTGAAGAGCCCGGAGACCAGGAACAGCCACCAGTAGGCCTTCAATTCTTTGTAGTCAAACATGAGTGCGGATCTCCCTCGATCGTGACCGGTTGCCGAGATGTTACCCGTACTGGGTACTGGGTACTGAGTACTGACTACGGACTACATCCAGCGAAGCTGGATCCTCACGCCACGATCGTTTCGCCGTCCTGTTGCTGGACGACGAATGCGACAACGAACGAGTCACGGACGGGCCAACCGGTGAGGTGGTCGAGCGCCGTGGCGTTGGCGTGCGAGCAGAACTCGGCAGCCGACATGATCGGCTGAGGTTGGACGACGAGCTCGAGACCGGGCCGAGCCTTCAGTTCCCCCGTGATGAGATCGAAACCCTCCATCTCGACCACGGCGAGCCGCAGTTCCTCACAACGGCGGACGAAGCGCTCGGCGACGTCTTTCGGGAAGAATCCTTCGCCGTCCTCGGACCGGAAGGCGGTCAGCGGATCGAATTCCGAGAGAAGCTCTACCGTTGATGGATCCTCATCCGACCAGTCGTCTTCGGGCTCTTCCCGCTTCGTTTGAGCGCGCCCGCCACCGAGCTGAACGAGTCCCTCTACCTGATCGAACGCCAACGGATCGACGATCCGCTCGGCCATCTCGAGGGCACGGAAGAGATCCCGTAGTTCGAGGTCGTGGACGTCATCGTCACCGGCCGGATAGATCTGCACGACCGTCGATGAACCATCCCAGAACACCATCCCGACGAACTCGTTCTCCATCCAGAGTTCGACGACGGGTTCATCGAACTCCTCTCGCTCGGTCTCGACGATGCGGATGGGAATCATGGGGCTCCGGGGTCGGGGAACACCAGGATAACGCTACGGACGAATCTGCCTGATGGCGGCAGAGTCCTACTCCTCGATCCGGACCCCTCGCCAGAATGCGACCCTGTCCTTGATGTCTTCCGCTCCCGACTTCGGCTCAGCGTAGAACCAGGCGGCGGCGGGATTCGTCTCGCCACCTACGGTGACGTCGTAATACCCCGCCAACCCCTTCCACGGGCACCGGCTCTTCTGGTCGCTTGGAGCGAAGAACTCCTTGTTGAGTGACGACGGCGGGAAGTAGTGATTCCCCTCGACCATCACAATGTCGTCGCTCTCAGCGAGGACGGTTCCGTTCCATACTGCTTTCGACATCAGTGAACTCCTTGTTCGGTCGTTTGGTAACGCCGCAACCCGCGTTTCCATTTCCGGATTGGTCCGAACGAGAACGACTCACATCACCCAGGGGATGATCCGATATGGGATCGCGGATCGGTACTCGCGATACCCGGGGACGTGCTCGACCAGTCCGTCCTCCTCGAATCCGGTCTTCGCGCTGAAGAAGGGAATGAACACGAGGGCCACGAGAACGCCTGCCGTGTTGAGCCACGCAAGCCCCAGTCCGACGCCACCGACGATGACCGCCAGGTAGATCGGATGCCGGACCAGGCGATACGGTCCACGATCCGTGAGCGTGGCTTGGTGAACTGGATACGGGTAGATCGTGAGATTCCGACCGAGAAGGACGAACGACCAGACCCCGATGACCACGGCGATAATCACCATGGCGAGGCCAACGACCCTGGCGAAGTCCAGGCCGATCCCTTCGGTGATGCTCTCGGTCCCGAGCATCGCAAGGGCATACAGGCCAAAGAGAATGAGTTGGGCAACGACCCACCAACCGCCTCGATCGACGAAACTCACGACAGGCCCCACTCTGTCAAACTTGACATATAGTGACTCAAGTTTCTTGGCATACGTGTATCATTCTTGGTGTTGAACAACTGACAGACTCCAAACGACGAAGAACGGATCCCCATGGACTTCAACGCCTTCACACAGAAATCGCAACAGGCCATCCTCTCCGCACGTGACCTCGCAACGCAGCGTACCCAGCCGTACGTGGAACCCGAGCACTTGCTCGCGGGGCTCCTCGCCCAGACCGACGGACTCATCTACCCCATCCTTGCGAAACTCGACATCCACGCGACGGACATCACCGCCCCGGTTGAGCGGGCCCTCGCCGCGATACCCACGGTCGTCGGTGGAAGCGAGGCCTCCTTCTCGCCGGATTCGCTTGCCGTTTTCGAGGGAGCCGAGAACGAACGCCGGGCTCTCAAGGATGACTACATCTCGGTCGAACACCTGCTGCTGGCACTCTCCGCTTCCGCCGGATCGACCGGCGCCATCCTGCATCAAACAGGTGTCACGAAGGATGCGATCCTTGGAGCGCTCACCGAGGTACGCGGCAGCCAACGGATCACGTCGCAGAACCCGGAGGACACGTTCGCACCGCTCGAGAAGTACGGGCGCGACCTCACCGAACTCGCCCAACAGGGCAAACTCGATCCGGTGATCGGCCGAGACGAGGAGATCCGCCGCACGATCCAGGTGCTGTCACGTCGGACGAAGAACAACCCTGTGCTCATCGGTGAACCCGGTGTTGGCAAGACCGCCATCGTTGAAGGACTCGCCCAGCGGATCATCGAAGGTGACGTGCCTGAAGGTCTGAAGAACAAGAGGATCGTCGGCCTCGACATGGGCACACTCGTAGCAGGCGCCAAGTATCGGGGCGAATTCGAAGAACGGCTCCAGGCCGTCCTCAACGAGATCAAATCCGCCGAAGGGCGAGTCATCACGTTCATCGACGAGATGCACACCATCGTGGGAGCCGGCGCCTCGGAAGGCTCGATGGACGCCTCCAACATGCTGAAACCGATGCTCGCTCGTGGCGAACTCCGGATGATCGGAGCGACGACCCTCGACGAGTTCCGGAAGTACATCGAGAAGGACTCAGCACTCGAACGTCGATTCCAACCCGTCCTCATTGAGCCACCCACGGTGGAGGAGACCATCGGGATCCTCCGCGGCCTCAAGGAGCGCTACGAGGTCCACCACGGCGTTCGCATCACCGACGCTTCACTGGTCGCGGCTGCTGTGCTCTCCGATCGCTACATCACCGGCCGCCTCCTCCCCGACAAGGCGATCGACCTCGTCGACGAATCTGCCTCGCATCTCCGGATCGAGATCGACTCCATGCCGGAGGAGATCGACGAACTGACCCGGCGACGCCGGCAGCTCGAGATCGAACGCCAAGCGCTCGCCAAAGAGACCGATGCAGCTTCGATGGAGCGGCTCGCAACGATCGAGCAGGAACTCGCTGATCTGGCTGAAGACCTCGACGAGCTCTCGGCTCACTGGCAGCTGGAGAAGGACGCGATCGACGGCATTCGCTCTGTGAAGCACGACATCGAAGGGACCCGTGCGACCGCCGACCGGGCGGAGCGCGACGGTGACCTGCAGCAGGCTGCCGAACTCCGCTACGGATCGCTCCCTTCCTTCGAGAGCGATCTCGCAGATCGCCAGGCGAAGCTCGAGGAGCTTCAGTCGACCACCAAGATGCTGAAAGAGGAAGTAGACGAGGAAGACGTTGCCGAAGTGGTGAGTCGTTGGACCGGGATTCCGGTGGCGAAGCTGATGGAGGGCGAGGTTCACAAACTCGTTCGCCTTGAAGAGCACCTCCACGAGCGGGTCGTCGGTCAGAACGACGCAGTCGAGTCGGTGGCGAACGCCATCCGGCGCTCTCGTGCCGGGCTCTCAGATCCGAATCGCCCGATCGGTTCGTTCCTCTTCCTCGGGCCTACGGGTGTCGGCAAGACCGAACTTGCCCGTGCCCTCGCAGGCTTCCTGTTCGACGACGAGCGCGCCATGGTGCGTATCGACATGTCGGAATACATGGAGAAGCACTCGGTGAGCCGTCTGATCGGTGCACCTCCGGGCTACGTGGGCTACGACGAAGGCGGTCAGTTGACCGAAGCCGTGCGCCGTCGGCCATACTCCGTGATCCTCCTCGACGAGGTCGAGAAAGCCCACCCGGACGTGTTCAACGTCCTTCTCCAGTTGCTCGACGACGGAAGGTTGACCGACGGGCAGGGTCGCACCGTCGATTTCTCGAACACGGTGCTGATCATGACGTCGAACCTCGGGTCTGAGTTCATCGATCCGGAGCTCTCGGAGGATCTCATCGAAGCCCGTGTGATGGATGCGGTCAAAACCCACTTCCGTCCCGAGTTCTTGAACCGGATCGACGACGTGATCGTGTTCCATCGGCTCACGAAGGATGATCTCAGGAAGATCGCGACCATCCAGTTCGCCGGACTCGAACAACGTCTCATCGACCGACGCATCGGCATCGAGTTGACGGACGGAGCTGCCGACTGGTTGACGGAGCACGGCTACGACGCCGTGTATGGGGCACGCCCCCTCAAGCGTCTCCTCCAGACGGCGATCGGCGATCCTCTCGCGTTGGCGATCCTGGACGGAACCTTCCGCGAGGGGGACACGATCGAGGTGCTCGCGGACGGCGATGTCCTCGGTTTCCGAAAGATCAAGGAGTAACAGCCGACAGGCCGGCTTCGCCGGTGTACTGGGTACTCAGTACCGACGGCGGAGCCGTCTATCCAATCGCCATTGTGGTGGACGGCGCCATCACGCTTGGCTCGATCTCGCCAACGATGCCCGGGAGATCGACAGAGAAGCATGCCCCGCCGAGCCGCTCGGATTCTCGATAGCCGACCTTTCCACCATGAGCTTCCGCAATCGTGTGGACCATCGCAAGACCGATGCCCGACCCGGGGATGCTGGCGTTGTAACGGTTCGGACCGCGCTCGAACCGCTCCCAGATCGCCAGTTCGTATTTCTTCGGTACACCAAGTCCCGAGTCGTGGACCTCAACGATCAGCCTGGTGCTCTCCGACCTCGCAACGATCAGGCACCGGTCTCCGCCGTATCGCTGGGCGTTGGAAAGGAGATTGACGAGAATCTGGACGAGACGATCGTGGTCCACGACCGCAGTGAGCCCGGACTCGACCTCGGTCATTACCCAAGGCGGCTCACAACCGGCAGATCGCACCGCGCTCACAACGATCGGGCCGATGGGATGCTCTGCAGTCGTGAGACCCACTCGGCTCGGGTCATCGTGAGCCAGAACCAGGAGATCCTCAACGATCCTCTCGAGATGGGCTCCCTGTTCCGCCACCACGTCGATCATCTCGACTCGTTCCTCAAGGTGGAGTTTCGGATCCTCCTGGAGCACGGCGACGAATCCGACCATGGCGGTCAGCGGAGTTCTGAGTTCGTGAGAGATCGAAGACACGAGATCGGATCGTTGACGTTCCACGATCATCCGGTTCTCCCGTATGGCAATCCCCTGTCTTCCGATGACAAGTACTCCCACCATGAACACCGCGATCAAGAGAATTCGATCCCCCTGGTCGATGTTCTCGTCCCGGAGCCGCGTCAAGAGGATGATGACCATCGCAGCTGACGCACCGTACGGAGCGATGAACGCCCACAGTGGAGGACGACGATCGGCATACTCCCGCGCCTGGGGCACCCGATCGACGATGGCGGACGTGGCCACATAACACCCGATTGCAAACATGTAGAGGAGTTGAGGTGGTTGTGCTTCGGTGATCGAATTCCCAACCCCTGTCACAAGAAACTGCACATCAGCGATCGCCTGAACGAATATTCCGATCGCAAGCAGCATGATCCGTAGATCGAAACGCAGAACGGACTGGCGGACCGTCACGATCATGAACACGACAAGAGCGGCAAGATCGACGAGCGGATAAGCGATCCCGACAAGACTCTCCCATACGGGAGCATCGGCGACTCCAGCCACCACGGTATCGAGAACGAACACCAGCAGCAGCGCACCAATCGCCACGGCGCCGATCAACCCATCGAGGCCGGTTCTGACCCTGACCAGCCGGGTCCCCGATGTATGGGGCAGCGATGCAAAACCGATCAGCACGCCCAGGTACCCCAGGATGAAGACCAGATCGGCTGGACCGAACGCAGGAGCGTCTCCCTGGACAGCGGCGGTTACCGCCAGAGCGATCATGCCAAACGATCCGACGGTGAACCCCCAGCCGACCAACGTCCACGCCCGACGCTCCCGGCCGACGAGCAGCCGCGAACGCCTTATGAATGTCAGGCCGGCCACGATCGCTCCGACGAAGATCGCCAGGAAGGACAGGGGCTCGCCTACGGATCGCGGCGCGAACAGCCAGACAGCCCCAGACACGCTGAGGAAGACCAACGCGAACAGCGGCCATCGGGGAAGCCCGAAAAGCACTCCGGCCACTGACGTGAGCCATCGGGAGCGCGGTGTGGTGTCCATGCCCCCTCTGTATCGGCACACCTGCGCTCCGGGTGAAGGTCTACTCCGAGAGCGCTGCCTCCGCTATTGAGTTAGGTGCCGGAATGTTCATCGCCTCGTCGCGCAGGTCGATCGCGATGTCGACATCATCAACAAGATCGGGCACGAAGCGCCCGAGAGCGTCAAGCAGCCCTTCGATATGCTCATCTGAATGGTGAAGCGTCTGCGTGAACCGGATGCCCGCGTAGCCGATCGGCACCATCGGGAATGTTGACGGATTCACGTAGTAGCCCTCACCTCTGAGTTGGTGAAGGAGTTCGATGACCCGATCCACGCCACCGATCCGAATGAACCATATCGGCGACGTTGCCAGCGAGAGCACGGGAAGATCCATCTCGGTGAGTCGTGTTCGCACAAGGTCGATCTGTTGCAGTAACCGGGATTGACGCTCATCGTGCTCGGCGGACAGATGGATATCGGCGGAAGCAATCGCCGCTCCTAGTCCAGCCGGCTGCATCGGACCGGAGAACGTCACGGGCCCTCCGCAGGCCTGCACGCGCCACGCAAGAGCGGCATCGCCGAAGGCGGCTACCGCACCGAGTGCCCCGAAGGACTTCGACAATCCACCTACGACGATCATCCGCTCATGCAACGGCACCTCGTGCAGGACCGATCCTCTGCCGTGCTTGCCCTGCCATCCGAAGCCATGGGCATCGTCGAAATAGCAGTGCAGCATCGGGAATTCATCAAGCAAATCGAAGATCTGTCGAACGGGTGCGAGATCTCCCAACATCGAGTAGATCCCGTCTGCCAGATACCAGACTCGTTGTTCCGACGAAGCCAACTCGCTCAACCGCTGCCGAAGCGCGGCGACGTCGTTGTGAGGGACCGTCTCGACCGTCGCTCCCATTCCGCCGATCGCCGTCGCGGCCATTTGCACAGACGAGTGGGCATGAGCGTCGACCAGGACACGGTCTTCAGGGGCAACGGCCACAGGAAGGACGGCAAGATGCGTGAGCGTCGTGGTCTGGGCGGTAACAATTGGGGCATCGAAGATCTGCCGAAGCTTCTCCTCGAGGGTCGCGTAGAGCGGCAGCGATGTGTATGCCGTCGATGATGAATAGGCCGTGCCGTAGCGTTCGACTGCGTCGATCGCCGCTGCTTTGAGCCTCGGATCTCTATTGAGTGCCAGATACGCCGCTGATCCGAAGTTGATCAGTCGTTGGCCGTCGATCGTTATCGAAGCGTCATCGAGCGCGACGTCTTCGATACGATTCCTCAGCAGCCCTGCGTTAACGCCAACATCGAAACGCCGCGCCGTCATCTCGAGGATCCGGTCGTGTCTTGACCGCATCTTCCTACCATTTCGTTCGGTTGCATGTACAACCGCCCGTTATGCCCTGTGGATAAGTTAGCGCGCTCGCGGCCATGACCCATGCATTCGGGTTGAATACCGTCCTTGGTCCGCAGCACCCGTAGCATCTCCGCTCAATGCGAACCCTCCGATCGATCATGTTGCTGTGCGCCGCGACGATCCTTGCCGTGGGATGCCAGACGACATCCGAAGAAGCCGACACCGCGACAACTACCACGTTCGCCCCGTTGGTGACCACGAGTTCCACACCCCCCTCGAATACGACCACGGTGCCCTCCACGACGACGACCTCCACGCCGACCACGACGACCACGCTTCCCCGGTCAGGGTGCACGGTCGAAGGCATCGGCACCGACGACGACTTCTACCGCAGGACGTGCGAACAGAGCGATATTGCAATCGTGGCCGCGGAGTCGGTCGACGATCTCGCCCTCGAGGCAGCCGCCGATCGAATCGCCGGACTACTCGCCGAACGACCCGATCTCGCGGAGTCCGTTGCCGTCTCGATCGACGGTGTCGCCGTCATCGGGCAAGATCAACGCATCACGGATCTGCCCGAGTTCGAGGACATCTACAAGATCCAGCCAGGGACCGACTGGCACCGACTCGGCCGCTCCTTCCCCGGCACCGAAGAGATCCCGGTTGCAGCCGGAGCCGAAGAGAATCTTCTGTGCCTCGAATCCGATCGCTTCGAGGGGGAAGACATGTTCGTCCGCGAC
>JBLWQS010000045.1:0-8859 GCA_048452705.1 Acidimicrobiia bacterium | reverse complement strand
CGGCTTGCCTGCGCGATGTCAGACGCAGCGATCGTGCGACTCACGGCAGCCTCGTTGAAGGCCACGGTCATTGCTCCACCCCATTTGCCGGCTTGAAAGCCGCTCCATGCCGCGGCGACGGCGGTGGCGGAGAGGATCAGTGCAACGGCGAGCTCTCCCCAGTGCCCGGTGAACAACCGAGAATCGTTACTAGCTGTTGACTCGGCGTCAGACATTTTTACGCCTTCCGACATCCGCTTCTCATGCCGATCCTTCGCCGGCTGCTTCGATCGCCTGCTGCTTGACCATGTTGCGACGCCAGCCGATGAGTGGGATGAGCCCGATGACGATCGGAACCAGCCACGTGAAGATCCGGTGCACGAACGCACCGGCAGTAACGGCAGTGGCGAGTTCAGTGTTGCCACTGTTTCCAACGATCACCGCCACGTAGGCCAACTCCACAACCCCCAGGCCACCGGGGAAGATGGGGATCATGCTGAGGAGGAGACCGACGGCGTATGCGTCGAAGATGATCCCGATCGAGGCCTGCTCGGTGGTGACGCCCATGAATCGCATCGACAACACCAACGCGGTGAAGAAGATCGCCTGAGCGGTGAGCGTCACGACCGTTGCGGGGAACCATCGAGTCTTGACGGTGCCCATTACCTTGGCCCGGAAGTCGACGAGCTTGAATCCGAGGCCCTCGGCTTCGGGGAACTTCCAACGTCCGCCCACCAGGCCGTTGTACCAACGTTGCCCGGTCTTGCCGATTCGTAGAGCTACCTGTTCGCGGTAGAGGATCAAGGCCGTCAACCCGATACCAGCCACGATCGCCGCCACGCCGACGATAGCGATCGTGACGAGAAGATCGTCCTCGATACCTTCGGCGATCAAGATCCAGGTGAGAGCGATGATCGGGACGATGAGCTTGTAGCCCGTTGTGAAGAACCAACTCAAGATGATTCCCGAACCCGCGGCCTCTCCACTGATCCCCGCAGTCCGGTACATCCCGAAGCGGATCGCCAGATCCGCCCCCGGTGGAGCAACGAATGCCACCGAGTTCGATGCCGCCCACGCCTTCCAACCTTCCCACCAGCCGAGACCGGGGATGAGCGTGTTGTACACGCCTGCACTGAACCACATGAATGCGATGCCGAAGAGCGTGAGCAGCACAACCTGCCCGACGTTCAGTTTCAGGATCGAGTCGATAACTTGCCCGTAGTCGATGAAATTGGGGAGAAATACGACGAAGATCAGGAAGAGCACGCCGCCGATCAGGGCGAACTCGCGAATCGCCTTCTTCCGGTTCGTTTTGGCGTCTTCCTCCGGTGTGTTCTCGGAAGGTGACAGGACCGGGTCGTTGGCTTCGTGATCGGCGTCGGTCATGGTGCTCAGGCTCCTTGCTGGGGGAACGTGGCGATCAATTGGTCGAGGTCCGTGAAGACCTGGATCGCGGTCAAGTTCAGATCTGCTGTCGTCTCGGGGTGCTCGTCGATCAGGAGAACCCGTGAGTCTGGGTTCGACTCAGCCAGTTCGGCCAGCACAGCGTCCAGCCGGCGACCCGGAAGCCCGCTTTCGACGATCGCGAAGTCCGGGCGGAAAGCGTGGCAGTAACTGGCCAGCTCTGCAGTAGATGTGGCGGTGGCCACGATCGTGATCGCTGGCATCGCGTTGAGAGCGAGGAAGAGTGCGGTCTTCACCTCTCGCGTGTGGGTGGCGACGACGACGTGCAGGGACGGTGCCCCCTCGGCTTCGCTATCACGTTCCCACCGTGGCATAGTCATGGCGAATCACCCTGCTCGGATGTCGGAAGGGCGAACGGGTCCGGGAGTTGGCCCTTGGTGATCTGCCGACGCCAGAGCCCGACGGCTGCCCAACCGATCGGGATGGGCATGAACCACTGAGCGAGGCGGAAGAGGACCACACCGGCAGCGATGACGTCGGCGTATTCGTTCCCGATGATCTTGGAGAAGAAGAAGATGTATGCCATCGCGGCGATCCCCACGCCACCGGGCGTGATGGGAATGGCCGTGATCATCAGAACGATGACCCACACGATGAAGATCTGTCCGAGCGAGAGGATCTCGGGTGTGAGGCCGACGATCCGCAGGGACAACGTCAGCATGACGAAGGCCCACAGCTTCCCGGTCGCTGAGAAGAACAGCGCCCGAACGCCACTCTCCTTGACGATGTCGATGGCGAGATCTCGGAATCCGACGACGCGCTCCGAGAGCCCGTTGACGGGGTCGCGTTTGATCTTGCCCAGTCCCCAATTGGCGAGAGACTCGGTCTTTTCTGCCAACCACTGTGTAAACGCCTCGGACCTGACCATGCCGATGATCACGGCGGCCATGACGATGAGCACTGCGAGGGCGATGATCGCGATCCAGACGAAGTCGCCCAGATCTCCGACACCGAGAACGAGAAACGCGATGACGGCGATCGACGGCAGGCTGAACTTGACGATGTTGTCGAACAGGCCGCTCAGGACGATCCCGAGCATCGTTCGTTCGACGCCGAATCCCCAGGACCGATACATGCCGTAGCGCACCACGAGGTCGGCGCCGGGAATCGTCGTGCTCACTGCGGTGGAAGCAACCCACGCAGACATACCCCTTCTTTGCCCCATGCCGGGCATGAGCGATGCATAAAGCGCTCCCTCTGGAACATACAGGAAGAGGCCAGCTCCGATGATGACGAGATAGTCCGCCGGATCGAGGTTCTTGAGAACCTCGAACACCGTCTCGTAGTCGATCACCTGAGGCAGCACGAACCCGAAGATGAAGATCACGATGACGACGGCCACACCCACGGCAATCAGCGATCGCTTCGTGTCCTTCGATGACCGCTGTGGTGGTGCGGTGGAAGTGAAGTCCGATTCTGGCGGGGTCATGTCAGATACCTGCTATCTCGATGATCAGGGCAAGGCCAACCGTGTAGATGCCGTACATTGCGAGAACGCCGATCGACATCCACTTGGCGAGCTCCTTCCTGTCGATCCCGGCAGCGAGCCCGATCAGAACAGTCACGGTCACACCGGGAAAGATGGGACCGATCAAGCCAAGACCTTCCACTCCGTACTTGCCGAGCATCTGTTGGCCCTTACCGAGCTTCTCATCCGAGATGTTCGCTCTCTTCACGATCCAGTTGCGCAGACCCGAGCCCACGAAGATGAAGAAGATCATCCCGACGAGTGCGCCGGCGATAGCAGCGAGGTAGGTCTCGATGGCCGGCAGGTCGAGAAGGAACCCGACGGGTATGGCGAAGCCTCCGCTGAGGATCGCAACGATCGCAACGATGAGATGGTCAGTCATGTTTCGCGGTCTCCTCGTGGTTCATGGGGGGTTCCGGCGGGGACTTCTCGCCACTCCTCATCCGCTTCTCGGCCGGGCGCAACCACATGAAGAGGATCAGAGCGGCGCCGGCGCCTGCCGCGGCGGCCATCCAGTTGACGGCGTTGTACCCGAACGCGTCTGCGAGGTATCCACCGAGGAGACTTCCAACGAAGCTACCGATAGCACTCCCGGCGATGACCCACCCGCTGGCCTGTCCTGCCGGGAACGTCGCGAAACGAACCGCGAGTCCGGGCTGAGAGAGGCGCACGAACGGTGCGGCCTGATACATCAGTTGCATGAACGCGGCGCCGAGCAGTGCCTTGTTGTCCGTCATCAGTCCGACGGCGCCCATACCGAGTCCGGCGATCATCCTGCCCACAATGCCTGCCATGAACGGTGGGAACGGGCCCTTCCGAGCCATCCACCGACCGGCGGGGAAGTACAGAACGATGTTGAGGAGGCCGGCCAGGGAGATCAACGCCGACGTTGTCTTGGCATCGATGCCGTAAACGTTCGGCATGATGTTGGCGATCTGGGCATTGACGCCGTTGTTTGCGATCGACGTGAATACCAGAACGGCGAAGTAGATCCCGAACGTCGAAAGGAGCACCTGTTTGAGGCCGATCTTCTTGCGACCGCCGTCGGCATTGGTCGTCGTTTCTTCGGCCATTGCGTGCTTGAGGCGTTGGCTCACGTCGCCGGAGGTGAACCAGACCACGACGAACGAGAGGGCGACAATTCCCGCACCCAACCAGAAACGGTTGGCGAACGACCAACCGGTGATGCCGGCGAGGAGGAGGCCGCCGACGAGTTGGCCGGCCGGCATCATCAGTTGCAGCGTCGTCATCTGCTTGGCTTCAGTTGCCTGATCTAGTTTGGCGCCGACGATGAAGACCGGCGCAGTGGCACTGACGGCTGCGACGGATACACCCATCAGGATCGCGTCGAGGGCGTACAGCGCTGAGTTGTCTGCCGATAGGGCATACGCTGCGAATGACAGCGCCATACCCGCGATTCCGCCGACCATCACGATCCTGTGGGCGCTGTACCGATCGGCAAACGCCCCGATCGGTGGCCCACCGAGGGCACCGAGAGCGATAATTGCCATCACGATTCCGGCCGTTGAGGCATCGCCTCCGGAGTCGGACACGTAGGGCGGGATCAACAGCGAGACGAATGCGCTGTACGAGATGCCGAGGGCGAACATCGACAGCATCCACCATTCGAACGCCCGTAGGCGAGGAGGAGCGATGGGATGTACGGTCATGTGGATCGCCGTCTATGACGGCAACAGGGAGATCGCCTCATATCAGAGACCGTATCGACGAGGACCCCCGGTGACTACGGGGCAGCCTGTGAGTTTCAGACCTGGTGGAACTGCTAGGTCTGCAGCGAAACCGGTGCTTCAGACATCGATCAGGCCCTCCCTGGCTGCGATCACGACCGCCTCGGTTCGGGTCTTTGCTCCCAGCTTGTCGAGAACGTTGTGCACGTGGAAGTTGACCGTCGAGATGCTGATCATCAGCCGGTCGGCGATCTGTGGGTTGGTCAGACCGCGAGCCACGAGGTCGAGGGTCGCCTGCTCACGTTCGGTCAGGCCGATAGCGACGGCGGCTTCCTCGACTTGGGAGTGAGTGATGAGGGCTTGCACAGCCTCTGGAGCGACTACGCCCTGCCCCTGGCCGGCGAGTCGGATCGCCGAGATCAATTCGTCCTCATCGACGTCCTTGAAGAGGTATCCGATCGCCCCCGCCCGCAGCGCCCGCTGAGCGAATGCCCCGTCGTCGAAGCTCGTCAGAGCGACGATGTTCACCTCTGGGAAGCGGCCACGAATGTGCCCGATGGCGGTTGGCCCATCCATGACCGGCATCTTCATGTCCATGAGAACAACATCGGGGAGCAGAGCCGCGCATTGTTCAATCGCTTCCTCGCCGTTGCCGGCCTCGCCGACGAGCTCCAGGTCGTCGTGGACGCTGAGGAACGTGCGGAGGCCCTTGCGGACGACCTGGTGATCGTCGACGACAAGCACACGAATCCGAACCGGGTCGCTCACGTCTGCTCGACGATCGCCCGGGCATGCCAGGTGAGTTCCACCGTGGTTCCGATGTCTTGCTCGCTGGAGATCGCCAACTCGGCACCGATCTCGTCGGCCCGCTCTCTCATGATGTCTAACCCCATGCTGCCTGCAGATATGTCGGTGGCCTCGAAACCGTAGCCGTCATCGACGACGGCGAGGTTGACTCGCGATGCTGTGCCGATCAAGCCCACCGAGAGGCTGCTGGCGTTGGCGTGCTTCGCCACGTTGTTGAGCGCCTCCTGCGTGATCCGGTAGATGGCGAGGTGAACATCCTGCGGCAGAGAACCGGTCATGTCGACGTGCACCGTCGCTGGGATGTCATGGCGAGCCGCCAGGCCGTCGCTGAGATGAGTGACCAGCGTTGCGAGATCCGTTTCGGTGATGGTGTACGGGCGCAACTCACGCAGAAGTGTCCGCATCTCGGCGAGAGCACCGCGCGTGAGCCGCTGGAGTTCGCCGGTGCTCCGTTCTGCCATGTCGGGATCGCGACGCCAGAGCCGCGGGAGGCTTCCCGCGATCAGATTGATCGAGAACAGCAACTGGGTAATGACGTCGTGCAACTCACGAGCCAGACGACTCCGTTCGGCCGTGGTGGCCTGTTCCTCTGCTTGAGCCAGCAGCTGCGCTTGGGCCTCCGTGAGTTGGGCCGAGCGCACTTCGACCATTTTCACCAAGTTCGTCCTGTAATCGAGCAGTTCTTCCTCGGTCTCGATGGCTTTGTTGACCATCTGGAGCCCCATCGCCAACACGAACCCCAGAAAACCGAAGTCGGACAGGAATACGGCGTCGAAGGCACCAACGATGACCAGTATCTCCTCGACGAGCGTGAAGATGAACCAGCCGATCCCGACGGCGAGGACTGTTGCATCACCGCGATCGCCCCGGCGAAACATTTGGATGTCTGCCACCGCGATGTAGCCGATCATGGCGAGCGTGCCAAGGATGAGAATCGGCATGAGAGGTGCCGTCTCCGCCTGGATCATGAGCACGGTTTCGCCCCAAGGGAAGGTGATCGATTCCACACCGCCAGACACGTCGACAACCAGATCAGGGAAGAAGATGCTCGCGGCTCCGACGATGGCGAATGCACCGGTGATGATCCACAGCAACACGCGCGATCGAGCGCCCGTGTAGGCGGCGACGAACCAGGTGAGGAGTGAGAATCCGATCGCTGAGAAGAACGTGCTCGCGCGACTGGCTGCAGCAAATGCGTCGAGCGTGTTGGCGAGATAGGTTGATCGCGCCGTGATGATCGCTCCTGCATACGCCAGGGCGAAGAACGCGAAGAGGAGGTTGACCGTCCGATCCGAGGGACGGCGCACCCCGATGAACAGATAGAGAATGCCGAAGGCGAGACAGAGGCCGGCCACTACCGCTATCGACGTGGTGAAGTAGGCCAACGTACGGTCTCCCATCAAGAACTGTCCGGTCTCGAGGTCGGAGGCTAGCCCCAACGAGGTGAGGGATGAGACTCGCCGATGGGCCTGGCAGATCAACTAGGCAGACCACCGTCAACTTGGCTCGTAGCAATCGGATGCGGATCTCGGTACATTCGACGAGGACTTCAGCCACAGTGAGGCGACAGATGATCGACTTCTTCGCGAGAGATCGGAACTTCTGGTTCCGAATGGGACGGGCGGTCGTCATCGGCACGCTCGCCGGTCTTGCGACGATGGCGTTCACTCAGATCGTTCGCATTGGCACCGATCTCGTGTGGCCGGAAGACATCGACTATGGATGGATGGGCGGCGAATGGTGGTGGCTGGTCATCCTTGGTATCACGGGCCTCATCGTGGGCATCATGCGGTCCCTCCTCCCCGTGGACGACCTGAACGGTTCGCTCACCATCATGCAGGAGTCGAGCGTCGACCGCAGCACCGCGCTCCCGGCGATCGCGATCTCCATCGTCTCATTGATCGGTGGCGCGAGCCTCGGACCGTTCGATGGCGGTGTGCGCTCGGGTGCGACGATCGGAGATTGGTATTCGTCGATTCGCGGCCTTCCGGATCGGGAGAAGGAAGTCGACACATTGAGCGGAATCAGCGGATCTCTCGGCGGGTTGCTCACCGCTCCCGTGCTGGCGACCCTCTTCACCACGGAATTGCGTTGGCCGGAGAAGCGTGCCCTGTACCGGGTTCTGCTGCCGAGTTTGACTGCTTCGATCTTCGGTTTCGTCGTCTTCTTCACCATCGTCGGCGACACGTTCCTCGGAGTGTTCGCCCTGCCGGGATTCGATGTTCGGTTCTGGCACTTCGGACTTGCCGTCATTCTTGGAGTTGTCGCCGCCGCGCTGTCGTGGCTCCTCGGCATGACGGTGTACACGATACGACGCTGGATTCTGCCGCTAACGAACAGCCAGGTGATTCGAGCGACGATTGGCGGCGTTGCCCTCGGCTTCATCGCCGTGGTCTTCCCGCTTACGATCGCCTCGGGCAAGATCCAGATGGCCGTCGCGATCGACAACGCTCAGACGTTGGGAGCTGTGCTGCTTGTTGCGGTCGTGCTGGCCAAGATCGTGGCAGTCGCAATCAGCCTCACGACCGGGTTCATCGGTGGACCGGTGATGCCGACCCTCTTCATCGGCGGCACTGCAGGCCTCGCCGTACATACGATGTTCCCCGACATTCCGATCGCTCTCGCGTTCTCGGCGATGCTCGTCGCCGTTCCCGGCGTATCGATCGGCGCACCCTTCAGCATGATATTTCTCGCCGCTCTCACCGTCGGCATCGGCGCGGTCGAGACGGTCCCAGCAGCAATCGCCGTCCTCACCGCCTACACGCTCAACTCAGGCATGGGCTGGTTCGGCCTGCCTGCCGAGAAAGCGGTCGTCGATATCGACGACATCCACGTGCAGAGCGAGTTGTTCGATCTGGGTGCGGAATTGGATCCCGAGTCTGACTGAGCGGCACCTTGAGAGAGTGACCTGACAGTTTGACCAGGTCTGAAACCCACAGAGCTGTCCGTGGATGCGTCGCAGCGAACCAGATAGTGTCCATGAGAGGACATCACGAGGGATTCCGGCAGGAGAGGCACGCAATGGAGACCATCTTCCGCACTCGATACCTGAGCGTGATTGCCGTTGTGTTCGGCGCCGTCGGCGCTGTTCTCATGTTCGTGATCGGGGCAGTGACCACGATCGACGCCGTCGTGACCTACTTCGGAGGGCATGAGGACAAGGCATTCAGCAGCGATGCCGCTCTTGCAGCCACCGTCGAGCTCGTCTCCTCCCTCGACCAATTCTTGCTCGGGCTTGTGCTCTTGGTGTTCGCCTATGGCGTCTACAGCCTGTGGGTCGTGGCCGACACGGCGGCTTGGGAGGAGCAACGCACCGAGATGCATGCACCGGATTGGATCAACGTCACCAGCGTGACCGACCTGAAGGTGAAGCTCATCGAAGTAGTCGCCGTTCTACTGGCCGTGCTCTTCCTCAAGGGTGTGTTGAAGAATCCGATGACGGTCTGGTCCGAT
>JBLWQS010000044.1:0-9002 GCA_048452705.1 Acidimicrobiia bacterium | reverse complement strand
CAACCCGGCATCTGCTCTGCAGGTGTGAACACGGTGCTCGCCAACATCAGCGGGAACAGCCAGAACATGCTCAGCATGCCGACCATCTCAGCGCTCTTCACCTTGGCGGCGATGGCCGCGTTCATCCAGGAGAAGGAGAAGCCGATGCCGACGCTGAGAGCGATGGCACCGATCGCTGCACCGAGAGACGCGAACCGGAACCCGAGCAGGTATCCCACGAGCGCAACGAGCACAACGCTGATCGTGTTTCTCAATCCGTCGGCGATCGTGCGGCCACCCAGGACCGCCAACTGGCTCATCGGGAGGGATCGGAATCGGTCGGTGACCCCCTGTGCGAGATCGGTAGCAAGACCGGTGCCCGTCTGTTGTGCGCCGGTCAGCGTCGTGATCACGAAGATGCCTGGAACGAGGTACTGGATGTAGTCCACGCCCGTCCCCGCCCCGATGGCGCCACCGAAGACGTAGTAGAACAACAGCAGGAAGAACACGCCCATGATCACGGCGAACGTCAGCATCTCGGGCTGTCGGCGAGTCCGGATGAGGTCACGCCAGGTCATGGTCACGATGTCCTGCAGAGTCCATCTGAGGCGCTCAGTGAAGCCCGGCCTGTGTGAGGGGGCAGCAAGGGTCGTTGTCATCGGTTGCCTCCGGTTTCGGTGAGTGTCAGGAAGACGTCGTCGAGTGTCGGCCGTCTGAGCTGGAAATCGGAGATCGGAACACCGGCGGTGTCGAGTTCCCTGAGCACGATGAGGCTCTGGCTCGAACCGTCGGTCACCGGAATCTGGAGGAGGAGGTCTTCGGTGCTGCTCGACACACCCGGGGCGACTCGTTCGGTGACCTCGATTGCACGATCAAGGTCCTCCAACGAGTTGACGTGCACTTCGAACATATCCCGTTCGAGATTCGTCTTGAGCTCAGCGCTCGTGCCAGATGCCTTCATGACCCCTTCATCGATGATGACGATGCGGTCGGAGAGCCGATCAGCTTCCTCGAGGTACTGCGTGGTGAGCACGACGGCGGTTCCTTGCGCAGCAAGCTCACCGATCTCACTCCACAACTCTGTGCGGCTTCGAGGATCGAGGCCGGTCGTCGGCTCATCGAGGAAGAGCACGGGTGGAGCGGCGATCAAGCTCGCGACGACGTCGAGTCGCCTGCGCTGGCCACCCGAGTACGTCTCGGCGATCCTGTTTGCGAAGTCGCCCAGATCGAAGCGTTCAATCAGGTGATCGATCCGCTGCTTCCGTTCGGCTTTCGGGATCTTGTAGAGACGACCGAACATCTCGAGGTTCTCGAGGGCCGTCAACTTCTCGTCAACCGCTGCGGCCTGGCCTGCCAAACCGATCACCCGTCGAACGGCATCCGGCTGTGCTGCGACATCGAGGCCGACGATCGTCGCCGATCCCGTGTCGATCGACAGCAGCGTTGTCAGCATCTTGATGGTTGTGGTCTTGCCGGCTCCATTGGGGCCAAGCAGGCCCATCACCTCACCGGCGCGTGCGTCGAAGCTCAGGTCACGAACGGCAACCGTGTCGCCGTATGTCTTGCCGAGACTCCGCGCGGAAACGGCGATGCCGTCGATTCCGGAATTGGTTTCCCGGATGGGTTGGTCGGTCATTGGTAGATCTCACTCTCTTCGAGATTATGGACAGCATATCATCCTATTTGGACACTATGTCCATTCCCGCGAAATCGTCGCATCTTCCCACCGGCCGATCCTGCTTGACCGCGCGGCTCCGCATATCATGGCGCGGTTGCCCCACCGCCTCGGAGGTTCAGGCCCTTGACAACACACCGCCAACACGACCCCGAAACCTGTGATCACTGCCGCCTCAATCGCAGCGCATCCACCGAACTGCACGACCGGCCGGCGTGGGTGCAGGACGCCGTCTTCTATCAGATCTTCCCCGACCGCTTCGCGAAGTCGGATCGAGTCCGTAAGCCCATCAACCTCGAGGCGTGGGATGCGCCTCCGACCTACCACGGGTACAAAGGTGGAGACCTGCTCGGTGTCGTTGAGCACCTCGACTGGTTGGCCGATCTCGGTATCACCGCGATCTACTTCAATCCGATCTTCCGGTCGGCATCGAACCATCGCTATCACACGCACGACTATTACCGAATCGACCCGATTCTCGGGAACGACGCCGACTTCGACGAATTGATTGCTGCGTGTCACGAGCGCGGGATTCGCGTCGTTCTCGACGGTGTCTTCAATCACTCAAGCCGTGGCTTCTTCCGATTCCATGACGTTCTGGAAAACGGAGAGCAGTCGCCGTATCTCGGTTGGTTCCACATCAGTGGATTCCCGCTCAACCCGTACGACATGGATGAGCCGGCGAACTACGACGCATGGTGGGGAATGCGGGCTTTGCCCACGTTCAACACCGACAACGCGGAGGCTCGCGACTATCTGATGCGGGTCGGCGAATACTGGGCGAAGAGGGGCATCGACGGCTGGCGCCTCGACGTTCCCGAAGAGATCCAGACGCCCGGATTCTGGGAGGAGTTCAGGGAACGAACCCGGGCGGTGAATCCCGATCTCTACATTGTCGGCGAGATCTGGGCGGATGCGGGCGGCTACATCAACGATGGGAATCGCTTCGACGGCACCATGAACTATCCGTTCACGACGGCAACGATCGCCTACACCGTCGGCGATCGGCTCGACCGGTCAACAATGATGGACAACCCCTATTACAACGTCGCCCCGCCCATCGATGCAGGCGGGTACCGGGACCGCATCCAGCGGCTCCTCGACCAGTATCCCGAACCGGCGGCGCTCGCCAATCTGAATCTCCTGGACTCGCACGACACCGCCCGCATGCTCACGATTGCGTCGGGTGATGAGGACTCCGTTGTCCTCGCCCTGGCGTTGCTCCTCACCTTCCCCGGTGCGCCGAGCATCTACTACGGCACAGAGGTGGGCCTCGAGGGCGGCAAGGACCCCGACTGCCGGCGTTCCTTCCCATGGGATCACGAAGATCACTGGAACCAGCGCATCCTCGCGGCAACGAAGGAACTCGTGGCGCTGCGGCACCAGTATCCGGCGCTGCGTAGTTCCGACTACCGCATCATCTGGCCGCCCGACGACGGCGACGGGTCGATGTCATACGCCGTTGAGCGCTCCTCCGGAGACGAGCATCTCCTGGTAGTCGTCAACGCGGGACTGTCTCGCGAGACCGTGTCGCTCACCTGCTGCGGCGCAGCGGAACGCCTGTGGGGCGACGGGGAACTGACCAACGGCGAGAACCAGACCAGCATCTCGATGGCCCCACGATCCGCAGCGATCTGGAAGCTGGACACCTAGAAGCGAGCGTGTTCTGACGACCGCGCTCTGATTCCGTCTACTCCCCGACAGGCCAGTGTTCGACGGTGATCTCATCCATGGGGAAGTCCGACGGATTGCCCGTCGCGAGTCGAGCACCGATGTTCTGCGCCGACGCGGCGATCAGGCAGTCCGCCCGGTGGAGCGTGGTGCCCAGCGCCGCGTATTGGCGCCGCCAAGAACCCGCCGTCTTCGCCACGCTTCGATCGATCGGCGCCAGGCGGATCGCATCGATCAACCTCGCAGCCGAGGTCTGCTCTTCCGGATGAAGCCCTCGCCAGATCTCCTCGATCGATATTGGAGACACCCAGAGTTGAACCTTGGAACGACGCATTGCACGGATGCGATCAGCAGCCGGATAACCCCGTAGAGCGTCAATCAACACCGTCGAATCGAGAATGACACGATCGCTCATCCGGCGCGACTCTGGTCGTGTCGTTGTGAACGAACCCAGTCGGCGGCATCCTCGTCCCAGTCGTGTTCGGCGTCGGAGAGGACTCCCAAGCCAGCCTCGATCTCGTCCCACCGGTTTTCATCGTCGATGGCATCTCGAACGATGCGGGCAATGAAGTCTGAGCGCTTTCGCTCTCCAGCGCGTCGATCGATCTCAGCAACGAGCTCGTCATCCAACAAGATGTGCAGTCTCATCTCGTTCAACACATCACAGAACCCCGCCCACGGTTAGGCCCACGAAGAGACAACGTGACCGCACCAACGAGGATTTCACGAAATCTTTCGAGAATCCGGCGAAACCGCCGTTTCTTGTCATACCCCCCTGATACGTTGGCTACATGAAGAACTCGATCCTCGACAACGAGGTGAAGGTCTTCGGTGAGACGGCAGGCCGGGATCTCACGCCTCAGATACAAGATCATCTCGACGACATGTTCGACGACGAACTCGCCCAGTCTGTCATCGGCATGAAGCAGCTCATCGATGCGTCCAACGCACAACTCCTGGTCATGGTCGCGGAGGTGGACCGGAGAGAGATCCCACAGTTGGAGCACGGGCTCTCGCCGACAGCGTGGCTCAAGTATTTCTGCCGCATGAGCGCCTCGGAGGCATCCGGCACCGTCAAGACGGCCCACTCACTCACGCATATGCCGGAGATCACCGAGCAGGCAGTAGCGGGGAACATCCCGCCGAACGGACTCAAGACGCTCGCCTTGGCCAGAGACAAGCACCCCGACGATTTCGCCGGGCATGAATCGGTGTTCGCCGAGATCGCGTCGTACCTCGACCCGCAGGACCTCCGTCGAGCGGTCTCGCACTGGGAGCAGCAGGTTGACTACCCGACTGCCCTCGAGGACGCAGAGTCCGCTCGCCAACGGCGACGGTTCTACTTCAACCAGGGCTACGGAGGCATGTGGAGCGCCGCCGGCGACATCGACCCCGAATCCGGGCATGTCATCTCAACGGCTCTTCGCAGTCACACAGATCCGGTGAACTTCGACCGGGACGACAACCGCTCCTATCCGCAGCGCAACGCCGATGCCCTCGCCGACATCTGCCGATTCTGGCTCGATCACAACGACGACATCTCCGTCAGCGGGGGTGAACGGCCCCACATCACCGTCACCGTCCCATACGAGATCCTGACCGGCAAGGAACTGCGACTCGGAGAGATCGACGGCAATACGGTCAATCCGGAGGCAATCCGACGACTCGCATGCGATGCGGGCATCGTCCGGATCGTGACCGACGGAGAGGGTCAACCCCTCGATGTCGGACGACGAGTCCGCACGGTCACCCCGGCGATCCGGAGGGCCCTCGAACTGCGGGATGGAGGCTGCGCCTGGCCCGGCTGCGACGCACCCGCATCATGGTGCGATGCCCACCACGTCATCCACTGGGCCGACGGCGGCGTCACCGCCCTGATCAATCTGATCCTGCTGTGCCGAAAACACCACACCGCCGTCCACGAAGGCAAACACCCACCCGATCGCTGACGGACGGAGGTGCCTACTCCTTGAGCGCCCCCGTCATCATGCCCCTCAGGAAGTAGCGGCCGAGGAAGATGTAGATCAGCAGCGTCGGCACCGCAGCTAAGAATGAACCCGCCATCTGGACGTTCCAGGCGATGATCTGGCTCCCGGCCATGTTGTTCAGAGCCACCGTGACCGGCCAGTTCGACGGGGAGGTAAGCAGCACAGCGAACAGGAAGTCGTTCCAGGCAGAGGTGAACTGCCAGATGTAGACGACGACGAACGCCGGGATCGAGAGCGGCAGCAGGATCCGCCAGTAGACCTGCCAGATTCCCGCCCCGTCCACTTTCGCGGCTTCGATCAGCGACTCAGGTATGGCGGCAAAGAAGTTGCGGAAGATCAGCGTTGTGATCGGAATGCCGTAGATGACATGGACGAGCACCAGGCCCCATGTGCTTCCGGCAAGCCCGATGGTCGACATGACATCCACCAGCGGAATGAGAATCGACTGATAGGGAATGAACATGCCGAAGAGGAGAATCGGGAAGACGATATTTGCCCCGGGGAACTTCCACTTCGACAGAACGTATCCGTTGATCGATCCCAATATGGACGAGATCGTGGCGGCCGGTATGACGATCTTCATGGAGTTCCACATGCTCGGCCGCAGGATCTCCCATGCCGCCGTGAAGTTGTCCAACGACAGCGAAGAGGGGAGCTCCCACATCGTTGCGAGGCTGACCTCTTCGAAGCTCTTGAAGCCTGTGTTCAGCATCACGAACATCGGGAGGAGGTAGAAGAGGGCCATCATCGTCAACGGGATGTAGACCCACTTCCGGCTCTGCTGCACCCCCATGTGCGCCGTCATCCGTCCGCGTCCTGACGCAAGGAGTACCAGAGATACGGGATCACGAGCACTGCGACCGATACGAGCAGCACCATGCCGATAGCAGCACCGCGGCCGAAGAAGAATCCGTCAAAGGTGGTCGTCCACATGTAGATGGCGGGCACGTCGAGGGCGACCTGCTTTCCGACCATCGCGATGATCAAATCGAAGACCTTGAGCGAACTGTGGCCAAGGATGATCACAGCCGCCAGCGTCACCGGCCAGAGGAGGGGCATGATCACCCTCCGATAGACCTGGAACTCGTTGGCACCGTCTACCCGGGCAGCTTCCCGAAGCGCTTCGGGCACGGCACGCAGACCGGCCAGGTAGAGAGCCATCGTGTATCCGGACATCTGCCACACCGCTGCGATCGCCACGGCAGCGATGCCCCAGGTCGGTGTGGCGTACCAACGGTTGATCAAGAAGTCCAGGCCGAGGTTGTCAAAGAGGAGGTTCAGGCCGCTGAGACGATCGCCCTGCGCCGGGTTCATCAACCAGCGCCACACGACGCCCGTCACGATGAAGGAGATCGCCATCGGGAAAAGGAAGAGGCTGCGATAGAACCCCTCGGCGCGGATTCCCTTGTCGAGGAGGAGCGCGAGACCAAGTCCGATCAACAGGCAGCCGAGGACAAAAACGAACGTGAAAATCACCGTGTTGGTGATGTCGATGTGGAATCGACGGTCGGACGCGAGGTTCACGAAGTTCTCTGCTCCGACGTAGGTGTAGTCGGGAGTAAGCCCTTTCCATGCGCTCACCGACACGCGAGCGGTCCAGATGATGAAACCGTAAACGAACACCATCACGGCCAGCAGGGAGGGGAGCACCCACAGAACACCCCACCAGTTCTCGATGTGGAATCGCTTGTGCTTGGGTTCCGCCGCGTCGGCCTCGGACGCGCTACTGGTTTCCGTTTCGGTGGTCACTGTCGTCGCCACTCCCTGCAAATGTGATGGGCCCGCCCCTCCAAAGAGGAGCGGGCCCATCACGCTAGTTCATTGGCTCTAGGCCACTGTTATCAGCCGGATGCTTCCTGCGCCGCAACCAGAGCGGCCTGGAACCCTGCAACGTCACCGTCGATGAGGAACAGGCCGATGGCCGTGTCGATCTCCGACTTCCACGAGTCGTTTGCAACAACGCCGTGGGTGAGACTCCCGACAACCGTGTCGGAGGCCCAGTCATCCATCGCGGACAGGAGATACTCTCCGTAGAGAGCACGGTCGCCGTCGCTGCGGGCCGGGATCGAACCCTTGACCGGGTTGAAGGCGTCCTGCCCCTCGAGCGAGCCGGCAACGGTCAGCCATGCGATTGCCGCATCGCGATCCGGTGCGCTCTTGGCCAGCACGAAGCTGTCCGAGAGGAACTGGAAGTTACCCGCCGTTCCCGGAGTCGGTGCCCAGACGTAGCCCGTTTGTGGCTCGGAGCCGACCTCACGGAAGAAGCCTTCCTGCCAGTCGCCCATGATGTTGAATGCCGACGAACCGTCGAGCACCAACTGGCCTGCATCCTGCCACGCAAGCGCCGACGCGTCTTCGTTCGTGTACGTGAGGATCTTGGCGAAGTCGTCAAGTCCCTGCGTGACCTCGGCGGAGTCCCATGCGACGCTGCCGTCCCAGAGGCCGGTCCAGGCGTCGGGTCCCATCGAAGCGAGCATGATCGTCTCGAACAGGTGCATCGTGGTCCACTGCTCACCCATGGCGAGCGGTGCTTCCATCCCGCCGTCCTTCAAGGCGTCGAGCGCCGTGTAGAACTCGTCGAGCGTTGTCGGCATCTCGATACCGGCATCGGCCAGAACGGTCGGGTTCGCCCAGAGCACGTTCGAACGGTGAATGTTCACCGGGACCGAATAGATGTTCCCATCCTTAGAGATGAGAGGGATCAGCGTCTCGGGCATCACATCGAGCCAACCCTGCTCCTCAAAGAGGAAGTTGAGAGCTTCGACCTGATCGGCAGCAACGTACGTACCGATGAGTTCCTGCCCGGCGTGACCCTGCCAGCTGTCCGGCGGATCATTCGCCTGCAGTCGAGACGCCAGGACGGCGCGTGCGTTCGTGCCTGCGCCGCCGGCAACGGCGGAGTTCACGAACTCGATGTCCGGATACGTCGCATTGAAGACAACGATCATCGCGTCGAGGCCAGCTGCCTCGCCGCCACCGGTCCACCAGGAGAAGACCTCAACCTTGCTCGTCGTAGCCGCGGCGGCCGTGGTCGTGGTTTCGTCAGTTCCGCCCGCGGCGGTCGTCGTCGTCTCATCGGAATCCGAACTGCATGCTGCGGCCACCATGGCGAGCACGAGCAGGAGACCGAGGAACGTCATTGTCTTTCTCTTCATGAGAAGTTGCTCCTCCTAGCGATCTTCGGGCGAGGTTCGCCCATTGCCGTAAGATTACGACTCTTTGCGTTTGTTTGTCAACCTACGAGTATCCGCCTAGAATGCAAGCAAAGCGCAACATATCGAAAGTACGTTCATGGGTCGAACTCAATCGGAGACGTTGCCGGGAGAAGTGCGTCGACGCCGGACTCTTCTGCTCGTCGAAGAGCGCGGTTTCATGCGCGTCGCCGACCTCAGCAGCATGTTCGATGTCTCCGAGGTCACCACGAGATCTGATCTCGATCAACTCGCTGAAGCGTCGCTTCTCGAGCGGGTTCACGGCGGAGCGATGGCGCTGAGCCAAGCCTCGATCGCCGCATCAACGCCCACAGAAGACGAACCGTCATTCGAAGAATCGGCAGACACGCTTGCCGATGAGAAGATCGCGATTGGACGAGCAGCGGCGTCCCTGGTCTCGAGCGGGGATTCGCTCATCATCGACGTGGGCACCACCACAACCGCCGTGGCCCGGGCCCTCACCCAGCGCACTGACCT
>JBLWQS010000043.1:0-9118 GCA_048452705.1 Acidimicrobiia bacterium | reverse complement strand
CTGAATAGTCGGTACTCGGTACTCGGTACTCGGTACTCGGTACTCAGTACTCAGTACTCAGTACTCAGTACTCAGTACTCAGTACTCAGTACTGGAGACTCGCTCTCACACTTCATCTACTACTGCCACGTGGGGGAGGTTGCGGTACTTGCCTTCGAAGTCGAGGCCGTAGCCGATGACGAACTCGGGTCCGATGTGGAATCCCTCATAGGCGACCTCGAGCGGCGGGCGCTCGACACCGTCCTTGATGAGCAGCGCTGCGAGCTTCAACGAAGCGGGATTCCGAACCTTGAGGTTGTTGATCAGGTACTGGAGCGTGAGACCAGTGTCGACGATGTCTTCGACAATGAGCACGTGGCGGCCTGCGATCTCCTCGTCAAGGTCCTTCAGAATCCGCACGACACCCGATGACTTCGTCGAGTCGCCGTACGACGAGATCGCCATGAAGTCGAACTCGAGGGGCAGCGCGATGTGCCGTGCCAGGTCGGCCATCACCACGAAGGCACCTTTCAAGATCCCGACGAGCAAGAGTTCTTTTCCTTCGTAGTCCTTGGTGATCTGAGCTCCCATCTCGGCGAGCCTGCTCTGGATCTCCTCAGCCGATACGAGCGTTCTTCCAATCTTCACGACCGACCTCTCTCCCTGGTAACGGCAATCGACTGACTCGTCGTCGGTCTCGCCCATGGTGCCACGCGAATACCGACGATCACAGCGATTCTGCCACCCGAAACGACAACAGGCCAAGTGGACCTGTGGCGAACCGGAATCGCATGCTCAGAGAGGACGGTACGAACCGCCTTCGATCCTCCTTCGATCTCGATCCGGTCGCCATCGTCGGTGCAGCGGATAACGGCGTCTGCTTCCAGAACTTCTGGATCGACGAGCAGTGTTGAGCGACGGGTCACGGGTGCCCCATCGACGGGTTCGAATGCGATCACGATCCCGCCAAAGTCGATCGACGAGGGGATACGGATTCCCACCGGTCGGGGCGACTGATCGGACGGTGGCGCAATGGCGACGTAGGGGCCCTCCCGTGTCGCGAGCAGCCCATTCGTCAGCGTCACCGTATCGATCCGTCTTTCGGCGACACTCATCACGCCATCGACATCGGAGGCGCCTCCCGCATAGGGTTCCAGCAGACGCCGCAGGGCTGCGCGGACCGCTCGCGATGCCACTGAGCGGTGAGCAGTGACCAACGCGGCCGACGGGATCAGAACAGCGCCGCCATCTTCGAGAACCGGGATATCGGAAGCGAGATCCTCGATCACACGATCGTCCGAAGCCGCCAGCGACCCAACGCGGGCGAGAACTGACCGGAGCCCCGGTCGATACTCACTCTCGAGAAACGGGAGGAGATCCAGCCGAATCCGATTCCTGAGAAAGGCGGGGTCGGCATTGGCCGGATCGTCGACGAACGGCAATGCAAGGTCCTCGGCAACCATCCGGAGATCAGCACGGGAGAATCCCAACAGTGGTCTCACAACACCGGGACGACTACGGAGCATCCCGGAGATGCCCGCGTTTCCGGAACCTCGGAGGAGATTCATGAGCACCGTTTCTGCTTGGTCATCCCTCGTATGGCCGGTGACAACCGTCTCGATCTCCGCCACTTCCCGGTCGATCGCCTGCCATCGCCTTCGACGGGCACGGTCTTCCAGAGACGATCCCACCTCTACCGGCGCATCGACGACAACGACGTTGATTCCCACGGCGTGCCCGAGATCCAATGCTGCAGTCTCGAGTTCGGCTGATCCGACGAGACCGTGGCGCACGAAGACCCCGCGAGCATCGGAGTGTCTCGCAGCCACCCAGGCGGCGACTGCAGAGTCGGCGCCACCGCCCAGTGCGACGACCAAGGGGCCGTCCGGGAGTACTTGGAGCGCCGTGACGGCGAGTTGTTCGGGGTTCAGGCGATTCGCTGCAGCCACAGTTCCGGACTCTCGATCTCATCGAGGGTCGGCAGCGCTTCCGGACTCTCCCAGGCGTGGTCGAGCGTGGTCCAGTCCGCCCGGCGCTCGATCTCGTTGATGAACTCCGCCCCCATCTCGTACTGGCGAAGTTTCATCTCGAGACCGATCAGACGCATCAATGCTGCGGTTCGCTTGTCGGCGCGGCGTGCCTTGAGTACCGAAGACATGCGTCCCTGGGTCACGAGTTCCCGTTCACCGATCCGATCCATGACCACGTGACCGTGACCCTCGAGAAGGGCCATGAGTGCCTGCACTCGATCGAGGATCTCGCGTTGCTCCGGTGTCGCGAAGAGGCCGAAGATCCCCGACTCGTCGATCAGCGGTGAGCCGCTTGCAGCAGCCTCCCTGAGTTCGGTTGTCAGACGCTGGATGCGGCCACTCTCCGGCTTCGACGCAGCGACCAACTCCTCGACCAGGCCCAGGAAGTAGTCGCGCATCCACGGGACACCCATGAACTGGAGCCGATGCGTGCACTCATGGAGGGCCACCCAGAACCGGAACTCATCGGGGCGGAAGGCATGGTCTCGTTCCATCTTGAGAAGGTTCGGGCCTACGAAGAGAACCGTGTCCCCGTTCTCTCCGTCGGCTGTCGGAAGCACGAGTTCGTACTGGCCCAGTACGCGACGAGACAGGAATCCGAGCACGGCTCCCATCTCGGCGCCCATGATCCGACCGGCGATGGCAGATCCCACTCCGGTATGAGACCCGAGCCTCTCTTCTGCAGGTACGAGCAGGAGCGAGAACGAAGCGACGTTGTTCTCAACCCACCCCGACCGTCCGATGACGGCGACGTCCGGGGAGCCGGGAGCGACAAGACCGGTCTCCTCGGTGACGAGGGCAGATGCCCGAGCGACGAGGTCGGGCATGTCCCGCTCGAGCCGGGTCTGGTGGTAGGTGTCCTCCAACGGATACCGCCCGGCAACGTTGGAGGCGACGGAAACGGCCAGCGGCCAGTCGACATGAGACATGGGACGGAGAGTAGGGAGTAGCAAGCCGCAAGCTTCAAGCCGTGAGCTCTGAGCCATGACGGAGTCGCTCTACTTGCAGCTTGTAGCTCCGGATCTTTCTACTTGCTACTTGCTACTAGTCCCCACATCCCTCGGTATCGCTCCGAGGTCATCAGGAGTTGGTCGTGTGTTCCTCGATCGGCGATCACACCGTCTTCGAGGACGACGATCTCGTCCATCCGGTCGAGACCGACGGGGCGGTGGGTGATCAGTACGACTGTGCGATCACGAGCCGCGTCGAGCAGGTCGTCCATCACGATCTCAGCCGTCGCCGGGTCGAGACCCGAGATCGGCTCATCGAGGACCAGGACCGGGAAGTCGGCAAGAAGTGCCCGGGCCAGCGCCAATCTGCGCCTCTGGCCACCTGAGACGAATCCGCCCCCCTCGCCGACACCGGTCTGCATCCCCTCGGGGAGGCCGTCGATCCAGGCACCGAGGTTCACCCGATCGAGCACGGCTCTGACGTCCTCATCCGATGCCTCAGGACTCCCGATCCGGACGTTGCCGACGATGGATCCCCGGAACAGGAACGCCCGGTCGTCCTCATACCCGACGAGCCCTCGCAGGTCGTCGTTCGCGGTATCACGGAGGTCGACGTCGCCGACGGTAACGACACCCATGGTCGGATCTCGGAACCTGCAGAGGACGTGAGCAAGCGTCGTCTTGCCGGCGCCGGTCTCGCCGACGACGCCGATCCGAGTGCCGGGGATGATCTTGAGGTCGATAGGTCCGAGAATCCGTTCGCCGGAATCGGTATCAGCGACAACTCCCTCAACTTTGATTACCGGATCAGCAGGTATCGCGAGGGGATGCTCGGATCGAACGATCGGCGACTCGGCGTCGATGACCTCGAACAATCGGTCTGAAGCGCCCAGGGAGCGCCCCAACCGTTCGAACGCGGCGGGGAGCGGTGCGACGGCTTCGAACGGCGTGATGGCCAGCATCGCGAGCACGGCGACCATCACGCCGTCGAGCGATCCCGAACCGACGGCGACTGCCGAGACCCACAGTGTTCCCACGAGGGCCAACCCGACCAGGAGCAAGATCGCCGCATCGCCGAATCCGTGGAGCCAGGCAGTTCGCCGCTCGGCAACAGCGACGCGCTCGGCTGCCTCGTTCGCGGTGGCAAGCAGTTGATCCTCTGCACCGAGAGCGACGATCACCGCAGCGCCTTCGATGATCTCAACGGTCTGACCGATCAACCGACCCCGGTCATCGGCGGTGCTTCGCCCTGCAGCGTCCCCGGCCCGGCGGGTGAGCCATGGCACGACGAGGGCCGCGATGAGCAGCGGAACGAGGATGGCGAGCACCGACGCAGGGAGCAACAAGATCGCCATCAACGCCGTCAATCCGATGACCACGATCGCAACCAGCGGTGGAATGATGACGCGCACGAACACGTGCTGGATCTCGTCGACGTCGTCGAGCACCCGCCCCACCAGGTCACCGGCCCTGAACGAGGTGACGCCGGCCGGGCCCAACCGATAGATCGCGCGGGCCACCCTTGTCCGTAGATCGTCGAGAAGCCGCAAACTGAGTTCGTGAGAACCGAGTCGCTCCAGGTATCGGAAGACGGCCCGTGAAAGGCCGAAGAATCGGACTCCGACGATCGCGACCGTCAAATCGAGCAACGGTGGGTGCAGCGCGGCTGCCGAAATCAGATAGGCGGAAACGGTGAGCAAGCCGATCGATGATGCGATCGTCGCAGCACCGGCCCCGACGGACGCGACCAACCGTGCCGGATGGGCACGGAGCGATTCAACGAGTCGCCAGAAACCGCTCATCGTCGCCCACCCGATGCGGGAGTGATGATCCGGCCACCGTCAATGACGATGACACGGTCTGCGAGATCCACCAGCACCCGCTGGTGCGCCACGGTGAGAACGGCCCGACCGGCAGCGAATCGCTCGAATGACCCGGCGATGCGCAGTTGCGTCTCGCTGTCAATCCCCGCCGTCGGCTCGTCGAGCAGCAACAGAGCCGGATCGCGCAGGATCGCACGGGCGAGAGTCACCATGCGGCGCTGTCCGTGACTCAGACCGGCGCCGCGCTCCCCCACAATTTCGCCGAGACGGGGGATCAGATCCCCTGCGCCGGCGAGGTCGAGAGCAGCGGATGCTTCATCGACACCGGCCCCCGGCGCTCCGAGCCGAACGTTGTCCAGAACGGTCCCCGCGATGAGGAACGGATCTTGGCGAACCCAGCCGATCTCCGAACGCCATGCCGCAGGGTCGATCTTCGAGAGAGGAACGCCTTCGATCAGCACCTCTCCTTCGACCGGTTGATCGAAGCCGAGGATCAGTCGGATCAGTGTGGACTTTCCAGCACCCGAGGGCCCGATCACGGCGACGTGCTCTCCCCGATCGATCTTGAGATCGATGCCATCGAGCACGACGGGAGCGGATTCCACGGATGCGGGGTAGCGGTACGACACGGCTGCGAACTCGACGAGGTGGCTCCCGGCAACGGGAAGCGGAACCGCTTCGATGTCGATCTGTGGCGGCTCCGCCGATGCCGCGTCGAGCACGTCGAACACGGTGCGGGCGGCTTCCATCCCGTCCATCGCTGCGTGGAATTCTGCCCCCGCTTTGCGGAGCGGAGCGTATACCTCAGGAGCGAGGATCAACACTGCGAGGGCCGGTTCGAAGTCGAGATTCCCCTGAACGACACGGATCCCGATGGCGACGGCGATGACGGCCACCGACATCGTCGCCACCAGTTCGAGTACGAAGGCTGACAGGAAGGCGATCCGCAACGTCGCCATCGTCTGCTTGCGGTACTCGTCGGAGAGACGGCGGAAGCGGTCGAGTCGTCCCTCGCTGGAGCGGTACACCTCGAGCGTCATCAGTCCGCGAAGCGTCTCGACGAGCCCATCGCCGAGACTCCGGATCGTCCGCCACCGTGATCGTGTCGCCCGGTCGGCGTAGTTGCCGATGAGCATCATGAAGACCGGGATCAGCGGAACCGTGACGATGACGATCACCGCCGTCAGGGGGTCGACGGTCACGATCCAGACGACGGCCACGAGTGGGATGAGCGCTCCGAGGACGAGTTGCGGCAGGTACCGGGAGAAGTATGCGTCCAGAGAGTCGATGCCCGTCGTCGCGGTCAAGGCAAGATCACCGCTGCCGGATGGAGGTCTCCCCTGTGCGGTCTGGGTGAGGACCGCACGCATGACCTGCTCACGGAGCGTGCGTTTGACACCGGCTGCTGCTCGGTGCGCCGCTATGGAACGTCCCCACTCGAAGGCTCCACGAGCGGCGTACACGAGACCGAGCACGACGAGCATCCCCACCAGATCTTCGGGGATCGCATCGTCGAGAAAGATCCGGTTGACGATCGCGGCCAGGAGTGTTGCTCCGACGATCACGGCGATCGCGGAAGCAAGACCGAGACCGATCGTCACGCCCAGGTACCGGTGCACGCCTTCGGTTACGCCGAAGAGCCGCCGATCGATCGGCTTCGTGCGATCCGCCTCTGGGGCGGTTGGTTCAGTGGACGGAGGACGGGACATCCTCACGACCGACGCGCTTGCGGAACACCCAGTACGACCATGTCTGATAGCCAAGCACGATCGGAACGAATATGAGCGCCACGACCGACATGATCTGCAGGGTCATCGTCGTTGACGATGCGTTGAAGACCGTCAGGCTGTAGGCCGGATCGATCGTCGACGTCATCACGTTCGGGTACATGCCGACGAAGATCGCGGCAACGGATGTGACGATCGTCAAGCCGGTGAACGCGAACGCCCACGCGAACATCTTCGAGTAGACGAGCCAGATGACAACACCGAGGAGCCCTATCGCTGCGATCGGGAGCAGGCCGGGAACAGTTCCACCGTCGGCCTGGAAGTACGACCAGATCATCGCGATGGCCATCACCGCGGTGGCGGCGATCGAGAGCGGTTTCGCTACCTCCACCGCCCGGTCGTAGACGTCCCCCTTCGCCTTCATCGAGAGGAAGAGTGCCCCATGAAGCGTGAACAACAAAAGCGAAGCGACCCCCATAGCGAGTGAGTACGGATTGAGCAGGGCCCAGAAGCCCCCTACGTACTCACCGGCGGCGTCGATCTCCATCCCCCGCACGAGGTTTCCGAACGCGACGCCGAAGAGGAGCGCCGGAACGGCGCTTCCGAAGAAGATCGCTCCGTCCCACATTCCTCGCCATGCGGCTGTCGGATTCTTGCTCCGGTACTCGAACGCGACACCCCTGACGATGAGGGCTACGAGGAGTATGAAGAACGCGAGATAGAAGCCCGAGAACATCGTGGCGTACCACTCAGGGAAGGCGGCGAACATCGCTCCGCCGGCGGTGAGCAGCCACACCTCGTTCGCGTCCCAGGTCGGGCCGATCGTGTTGATCATCACCCGCCGATCGGTGTCGTCCTTGCCGATGAACGGCAGCAGGATGCCGACGCCGAAGTCGAAACCTTCGAGGAAGAAGAATCCGATCCAGAGCACGGCGATGAGAACGAACCAGAGGGTTTCGAGGTTGAGAATTCCTTGATCCATGATCATCCTCCTCAGTAGACCATCGACGCCGCGACGTCTTCGTTGCTGGTCTCTTCACCGGGTCCGGCCTTGGCGTACTTGACGAACAGATACACCGCAGGGATCGCAAGAAGTCCATAGAGAACCGAGAATCCGATGAGGGAAATCCACACCCATCCAGCGGGGACCGTTGGCGAGTTCGTCCCCTCGGTCAGAAGAACTTCGTACACGACCCACGGCTGTCGGCCCATCTCGGTGAAGATCCAGCCTGTGGCGTTCCCGACGAAGCCTGCGGCGATTCCAACCCACAGCGCAGCAACGAGGTACCACCGGCGTTTGGGGAGCGTCCCTCTGAGATGGAACCAGACGCCGAGCGCACCGAGGAGGATCATCAACGTACCGGAACCGACCATGAGGCGGAAACCCCAGTAAGTGACGAACAGGTTGGGGATGTAGTCGCCGGGTCCGTGGTTCGCGACCATCTCCGCCTGGAGCGAGTTGATGCCCCTCACCTCGCAGTCGAGGTTGTTGCACGACAACAGACTCAACCCGGCAGGAATGGCGACATTGATGGCGTTGCGGTTGTTCTCCTTGTCCCCGACCGCGAACAACGAGAATGCTGCCGGCTCCTCGTCTTCCCAGAGCGCCTCGGCAGCCGCCATCTTCATCGGCTGTACTTCGACCATGACCTGTCCAAGCCAGTGGCCGGTGAGCGCCACGCCGAGCGATCCGACCAGGAGGGCCACGCTGGCGAAGGCCGCCGACTTACGCATGACCTCGATGTGCTGCTTTCGCATCAGATGCCATGCGGACACGCCGAGCATCACGGAACCGGCGGTGGCGAAACCAACGAGGATCGTGTGCGGGAATTGGGCCCACAGCATCTTGCTCGTGACGATCTCGAGGAAGTTGGCCATCTCGGCCCGGCCGGTTTCCGGATTCAGCACGTACCCGACGGGGTACTGCATCCACGATCCTGCGACAAGGATCCAGAACGCTGATGCCATGGTTCCGAATGCCACCATCCAGATCGTGAACACGTGGACCTTCGGGCTGAGCTTCTTCCATCCGAAGATCCAGAGACCGAGGAACGTTGATTCGATGAAGAATGCCAGAAGCGCTTCGATGGCGAGCGGTGCGCCGAAGATGTCGCCGACGAACCGGGAGTACGTCGACCAGTTCATGCCGAACTGGAACTCCTGAACGATCCCGGTGACAACACCGATGGCGAAGTTGATGAGCATCAACTTGCCCCAGAACTTCGTCATCCGCAGGTACACCGGGTTCTTCGTCCGAAGCCACGAGGTCTCCATGATGGCGACCATCCACGTGATGCCGAGCGTGATCGGGACGAACAACCAGTGATACACGGTCACGATGCCGAATTGCCATCGCGCCAGCAACAGCGCCAGGTCCTCCACGGGTTCTCCCCTCAATCGAGACTGATTCCGACGCAGTCTGCCGTTCCCGATAGAACCGGTGTAGGGCCGGAGGACAGGAAGATGAGGGAACGTTGAGCTGCGAGCTATGAGATATGAGCTGTGAGCAGGACCAAGACAGTCTTCACCGGATACCGGATACGGACTACGGACTACGGACTACGGACAAAGATCCGCCACGCGTTGAAGCGCCCTCTTTGGGGCGCTTC
>JBLWQS010000042.1:0-9158 GCA_048452705.1 Acidimicrobiia bacterium | reverse complement strand
CCACTCCGGCCACGAGCAGGACCATTCCCAACAGGCCGAGCAGCACAGACTCGTCCGACTGGCCAAACACCATGCGGCTGATGTGGTTGCCGAACCGGCTCACCCCCACCAACACCGCCGCGACCACTGCGACCGCTCCCAGAATCGACCATACCAACGTGCCGGTGCTCGCTCCGAGCACGAGGGCGGCCGCCAAGGCCAAGTAGAGCGCCATTACGAGATCTTCGATGACGAGGATCGAGAGCACCGCCGGCGTCTCGCGGTTACCCAGCCACCCGAGGTCCCTCATCAGTTTCGCCGCAATCCCGGATGACGAGATGTAGGTAACGCCGCCGAGCAGGAAGGCTGCCGTGAGAGACCAGCCGAGTACCCATCCCGCAACGAATCCGGGTACGAAATTCAACACCAGGTCGACGGATCCCGATACGTGGGCCCGCCTGACTCCGGCAGTCAATTCACCAACGGAGTACTCAACTCCCAGCAAGAACAGCAGCAGGATCGCCCCCAATTCGGCACCGGCATCAATGAACTCTCGGCTCACGTCGAGCGAGACGATGCCGTGTTCGCTGAGGATGAGGCCCAGTCCCAGATAGAGCGGGATTGGTGAGAAGGAGAAGCGCCCGGCCAGCCTGGCCAGGATGGTCAGAGAGATCATCACCGCCCCCAACTCAAGGAGGAAGGCGCCCCTCATCTATGCCTCTGACTGAAGGATGAGAGTGGCTGCTGCGAGTCCGTCGATCGTTCCGACGGCCACGACGACATCACCGGCAGCGAATACGAACTCGGGCGTAGGCGACGGGAGTGCGGCGCCCTTCCGGATCACCGCGACGACGGACACACCCGTTTGGGCACGTAGGTGTGTGTCGCCCAGTCGGCGGTTCGCGTAGCGGGTCCCCGCCTCGATGGGCAGCCAGTCGACCGCAATGCCGCCGGCCGCTTCCTGGAGATGTGACAGTTCGTGGGAGAACGCCGATCCGCCAAATAGTTCGGTGAGTGTGGCAGTCTCGCTTGCAGTCAGTTCCAAAGAGGCGGCAGTGAGGTCCGGGTCGTCGGAGTGGCTGATGAACAGCTCGAGGCCACCTTGCTGTCGATGGATCACTCCGACTCGCGGGCCGTCGGCAGTCACGAATTCGAGTCGCAGCCCAATGCCGGGCAGCGGCGTCCGCTCCACTCTCACCTCGTGCGGTGTGCTCATCAAGCTTCCTTTCCCATGTCGTCGCCGCGCCGGATCGGCGGCTTGAGCTCTTGCCGGCTCTCTTTGGTCATCGTAATGGATGGCAGTGGGACTTCCCCCGAGCGGTGTTTATCGTGTGTCAGGGAATGACGGCGAGCGGGACGGGTGAGTGGCGAGCGAGATAGGAGGCAGTGCCTCCGAGCCCCCGGAACTGACCTTCGCCCCGGGATCCGATCACGATCAGACCGGCCTGATCGCTTGCCACGTTCTCGACGAGGGCGACGCGAGGGTCGCAATGGGCGACGGCGATGGTGTAATCGACGCCGAGATCGCGGAATTCTCCGAGCGCTGCTTCTGTTTCGGATCTGACGCGATTGTCGAGGTCGTCGACGAGTCCTGGTGACTTTTCGCAACCGGGAGACGCGCATCGAACGATCGTGGCCGATGCGCCCAGATCTGCACAGAACCGAGCCGACCACGACAGAACTCGTTGAGCGACTGCCGAGCAGTCGACTCCCACTAGGACCCGGGTCAACGCCTGAGGATCCGGTGGCGCTCTGCGTGGCACGACAACGAGAGGACGCTGCGCCGTGAAGAGGAGGCGGCGGCTGATGGAGCCGAGCAGCAAGCCCGATAGTGGGCCAAGACCGCGGGTTCCGACCACTAGCATCGAAGCCTCTCGGTCGTCGGCGGCGCTGAGGAGCACTTGGGCGATCGGTCCCTGGATGGCGGTGACGTTGATGTCACCGTGGCCCTCTGAGCGGAGGGCCTGGGCCATGATCTCCGCCACGTGGGCGTTCATCTCTGCGGCGTGTTCGTCAACGCCGTCCACATATGGCGGGGGTACCTCCGTCCACGCAGCCACCGCCTCAACGGTGGCGTCGAGTCGGCGTCCGACTTCGACGGCCCAAGCCGCTGCTACGCCCGCGTTTGGTGATCCGTCGACGCCGACCAGGATGGTGTCCTGTGTGCGATCGGTCATGTGGGCCTCCGTTCGAGGGTCTCGGGTCAGAATCGTACCAGTCGACTCAGGGCTCGAACCGGGCCTGCGTATGTGGATGTCTCATGAGTTGTCCTCCCTTCGGGCCATTCTTCGAGACCAGATCTCCGCCCCGGCGACGGTGACCAGGAGCGCGGCGGCGATGAGAGCAAGGACGGGTCCATCAAGGGGGACGAGTCCCAGCATCGTGCGGAGTCCCGGTACGGTGATCGTGAGAATCTGCAGCGTGACGCTGGCGATGCTGATGATGTTGAGTGTCCGATTCGGAAGGGGCTTGCTCGTGATGCGACGTGCCGGATAGACGAAGGCCAGTTGAGCGAGGGACTCGTAGAGGAAGACGGCCGTCCGCGTGGCGCTCCCCGAGAATGCGAGGGCAGGGAGCGAGAAGAACAGCAACACACCCATCCCGGCCTTGAGCATCCCGGTCGTCAGGATGAACCGCACGCCGGTTCGGGTGAGAAGTGGTGCCGCAGGCGGACGAGGGCACTGCGACATCATCCCTGGGTTGCGGTCCATCCCGAGGGCGAGAGCCGGCGGGCCATCGGCGATGATGTTGATCCACAAGAGCTGAACTGCGAGCAGTGGGACGAGGAGATTGCCGAAGTCGCCCTGCAGGTTGAGCGCTGCGGCGCCCGTGACACCGATGGCGATCAGCAGTGCCAGTGCCACACTGGTTGAGAACAGGCTCTCCCGCCCCTTGGAGGCCCAGCACGCCGGACCCGAGGGTCGTATTGACGACAGCGCTGGTTTGGGGATACTCCCCTTCACTGCTATATATATCATGAAATCAATGTCATGTCTAGATGTTGAGTGACGATGGCCATGATGTTGACGTTGCACATCGAATCGAAGAGATTGAGAACGCAATGAACGACAGTGACCCTCGCCCTTGGACCTTCCTGACGAGTCACGCCAGGGTGCTGATCGTGATCTCACAGAACCCCTACATTCGTGTGAGGGATCTTGCCGACATAGCCGGTATCACGGAACGGTCGACGCAACGAATCATCGCCGAGCTTGAAGAGGGGGGCTACCTCGCCCACGAGAAGGTTGGGCGCCGCAACCGCTACGAATTAACCACGTCCGCCACCCTTCGCCACCCCCGTGAACAAGCCGTTGAGATCGGCCTTCTGCTGGATGTGTTCAGGAACGTCGGTAGCGAGAGCTAGCGGGTCCGTGTTCGATTGACGGGGTCGGGGGGAGTGTCGTGTGCCTCTACCGCGGGCACCGGCAACGAGCGATGCTGTCACCCTGACCGTACCGATTCGACCACAACGGGAGTGAGATCACCGATGCGTCCCCACTATCTAAAAGCACTCTTTGCGCCGACATCGGTCGTCATGTTCGGTGCAAGCGACCGCGCGGATTCCGTGGGTGAGATCGTGTTCAGGAATCTGCTCGAGGGTGGCTTCAAGGGTGAGATCTACGCGATCAACCCGGCACGCGATGAGATCCAGGGGCACAAGGCGTACCCAGATCTCGAATCGGTCGATCGATCCATCGACCTCGCCGTCGTGGCAACCCCCGCGGCAACGGTTCCGGCCATCGTCGAAGACTGTGGCAAGCACGGCATCAAAGCGATGATCATCTTGTCGGCCGGCTTCCGTGAGATCGGCGGACCCGGCCGGGCGCTCGAGCGGAAGGTCGTGGACCTTGCACGCTCGTACGGGATTCGATTCCTCGGCCCGAACTGTCTGGGCCTCATTCGACCGAGCATCGGCTTGAACGCCACGTTCGGCAATAACAGCGCAGCCGAGGGCGGCATCGCTCTGGTCTCGCAGTCCGGAGCCCTGTGCACGGCGATTCTCGACTGGGCTGAGAACCGTGACGTCGCGTTCTCCGCCGTCGTTTCCACCGGTATCGGAGCTGATCTCGGATTCGGCGACATCCTCGACTACCTCGCATCGGATCCGAAGACGCAGAGCATCGTCCTGTACATCGAGGGGCTGCAGGATGCCCGCCGCTTCATGAGCGGGATGCGCGCGGCCGCCCGGGCGAAGCCGGTGATCGTCATCAAAACCGGTCGTCACTCCGAAGGAGCTGCAGCTTCGATGTCACACACCGGGGCGCTCGTCGGCGGCGACCAGGCGTTCAGCGCGGCGGTCAGCCGATCGGGTGTTGTCCGGGTAGACACCATCAGCCAGGTCTTCGCTGCCGGGGGCACGCTCTCGTCGCGCTACCGGAGCAGTGGCCATCGCATCGTGATCGTCACCAATGCCGGTGGACCCGCGGTCCTTGCTGCCGACCACTTCGCCGACGTCCGCCTCGAACTGGCCGAGCTCGGCAAACAGACCATCGAGCGCCTCAACGCGGTCCTCCCTCCGACTTGGTCTCGCCGCAATCCCGTGGACATCATCGGGGATGCCCCGCCCGCGCGCTACGAGGAGGCCATCGACATCTGTCTCCAGGATCCCGATGTAGACGGTGTGCTCGTCATCCTCACGCCACAGGCGATGACCCGACCCCTCGAAGTAGCGGAGGCGGTGGTCGACGCCGCCGATCACAACGACAAACCCATCGTTGCTTCGTGGATGGGAGGATCTCAGGTCAACCCCGCCCGCCAGGCGTTCCGTCGAGCGAAGATACCGACCTTCAACACACCCGAAGCGGCGGTCGACGCGTTCCACTACCTCGCCTCCTACCGAGCGAACCAGAAGCTGTTGCTACAAACACCGGAGCGACTGCCGATTCACTACGAGGAGCCCAACACGGAGGCCGCTCGCCTCATCATCGAGAGCGCCCTTGTCGAGAAGCGGAGCGTGTTGACCGAGCCCGAATCGATGGCGCTCCTCGACGCGTTCCGGATCCCGACCGTCCGCAACGGGATCGCTCGATCTGCCGAAGAGGCTCTGGTCCTTGCCGTGTCCATGGGTTTCCCGGTCGCGATGAAGATTTACTCGGAGGACATCTCTCACAAATCCGACGTCGGTGGTGTCGAACTCGGGATCCAGAATGCGACGGACGTGCGCGGCGCCTATGTCGACTTGATGGAACGAGTTCGCAGGGCCCGCCCGGATGCCGATCTTCAGGGTGTCACGGTCGAGCAGATGCGTCGATCGCCGAGCGCCCGAGAGGTCATGATCGGAGTGATCAACGATCCGGTGTTCGGACCCGTGATCAGCTTCGGACTCGGGGGAACCTGGGTTGAGGTGATGGAAGACATCGCCGTGGCCCTCCCACCGCTCAATGAGCGTCTCGCGAAGGACCTCATCTCTCGGACCAAGATCGCAGGGCTGCTCGGAGAGTTCCGGAACCTTCCGGCTGCCGACATCGACTCCCTGGTCGACGTGTTGCTGCGGGTGTCCAACATGACGTGTGAGCTTCCATGGCTCCAGGAGATGGACATCAACCCGCTGTTCGTCGATGACCATGGTGTTGTCGCGGTCGACGCGCGGATCGTCGTCGGCGTTCCGCACCCATCGACTGATCCGTATCACCACATGGCGATCCACCCGTATCCGTCTGATCTCGAGACTCACGTCCAACTCCCCGACGGCACCGACGTGACGATCCGACCGATTCGGCCGGAAGACGCCGAGATCGAGGCGGCCTTCGTCAAAGGCCTCTCCGATGAGGCGAAGTATTTCCGATTCATGCACGCGCTCGACGAGCTGACACCCGAGATGCTCGTGAGATTTACTCAGATCGACTACGACAGGGAGATGGCGCTGATCGCCACGATCAAGGAAGGCGGATTCGAGGTCGAGCATGGCGTGGTGCGGTACGTGACCAACCCCGATCGGACCAGTTGCGAATTCGCTCTGGTCATCTCAGAAGAGATGCGTGGCCACGGGATCGGCCAGAGGATGCTCAAGCGGCTCATGGAGATCGCCCTCTCCCGTGGACTCGATCGTATGGAAGGCGAGGTCCTTGCCGAGAACCATCGGATGCTCGACATGGTCAAGTCGATGGGGTTCCAGGTTCAGGGCAGCCCCGACGATCCCGGCGTGAAGTTCGTCTGGAAGGAACTCTGAACGGCGGTCGAGGCCGAACTGCCGGACGCTTCGCGAGAGACGTGTCTGAGGTATCCCGCGGGGGCTCCCCCGGGAATCTGATGTGACGGCTCCGTGTTGAGACGCGTCGTACCCGGATGAGAGGCGAACATCACCCGGGCGGTACGCGTCAACGAGTCAGTAGGGGCATCATCATGAGAAAAGCGAACCTGATCATCGCGGTGGGAGCGTTCGCTCTCCTCGCTGCGGCATGCTCGAGTGGATCCGACAAGGGCGCCGCGGTGCAACCGTTCTCCGAAGTCCAGGCCACGGAAGCCACATTCGAGAACGATCCCACGTTTCCAGGCAGAGGGATCCTGCGGGTCGATACGACCGAGCCCATGATCTGCGCGATCGTCTGGGGTGAGACCGAGGACTTCGGTCATTTCAACAACTCCTTGGACATGAACGGCACGGGCATCGTCGAACACAACGTCCTGCTGCCGGGAGCTGAGGCCGGTCAGACCTATTTCTATCGATTGCAGGGATCGACAGCGGATGGAACGCTGTACCAGAGTGAGTTGATGACGTTCACCCTGCCGCCGAGCGACCAATCGACTCCGGATGATGCAGCTGCCGAGCACGGAGTGAATGTTGCCGAAGGAGCAACCGTCATCGAAGTCAGCAGCGAGTTCAGCGCTTCGTGGGCCGGGTCGAACGCATTCGACGGTGACCTCAACACCGAGTGGTCCAGCGCCGGCGATGCCGACGAGGCATTCATCACCGTCGACTTGGGCGCCGCTCAGGAGATCGCCGGCGTGGAATTCCTGACCAGGACGATGGCTGACGGCTCGGCTACGACCGAGACCTTCTTCGTTGTGGTTGACGACGGCGATCGTCTTGGACCGTTCGTTGCGGGGAATCCAGCCAACCCCGTACTCAATGAGGTGTCTTTCACGGGACAGATCCTCCGTTTCGAAGTTGAGGACACCACCGGCGGCAACACCGGTGCCATCGAGATTCGCGCCTTCGCCCCGGTCGCCATGTCCGGCGGGTGAGCGGGGCACTTCGGGCTATCGTCGACTGAATGATCGAGGCCCGACCAGCTCAGAACGTCGGCAGCGCAGTCGCGTTCGCCGTAGATCGGGTGGTGGCGCCGGTTGAGGCGATGCATCGAGTGATCGCAGGAAACTGGTTCGACCCATTCGGACCCGCCGGCGCGCCGATTCGGAAGGCACATGCCGTGATGGCGAGACTGGCCTACGGATCCGTGCGTCTCGGCGCCGACGTAGCGGGATTCGGGTTCGATCAACTGTCCACTGTTGAGCCGGGCACGGCGGATTCGATCCAGGCCTTCGTGAATGGACTGTGGGGCGACGACCTGGGCCGATATGAGGACCGACTCGAGATCACCATGACCGTCCGTGACCGTGGGGGAACGCCGGTCACGGTCGGCCCGGATCTGGCTGTGGCTTTCCCGGCCGCTACGGGACGCCTGGTCGTACTGGTTCATGGACTCGTCGAGACGGAGCGATGCTGGTCCGGTAGCGAGACAGAACCCGGCCTGGCGCAGGCACTAGAGAACGTCGTCGGGCTCACATCGATCTCGATCCGATACAACTCCGGATTGCGTGTGTCGGACAACGGTGCGCTGCTGAGTTCGTTGCTGGAGGAGATCAGCTCCGACTGGCCGGTTCCGGTGGAGTCGATCGCCTTCGTCGGACACTCGATGGGTGGCCTGGTGATCCGCAGCGCCTGCGAGGCTGCTCACGCCGCCGGGCACGGCTGGATCGGCGACGTTGACGACATCGTGACGGTGGGGACGCCGCATCAAGGATCACCACTCGAGAAATTTGCCAACGCGGCTGCATGGGGCCTCGGTGTCACTCCCGTGACCGTGCCTCTCGCGGAGTTCGTGAACAGGCGCAGCGTCGGGATCAAGGATCTCAGGTTCGGAGCGATCGTCGAGGATGATTGGATCGGTGTCGATCCGGACGCGCTGCTTCGCGATACGGTCGGCGGTCATACCCTGCCGCCCGGCATCGACCATCACTTCGTGGCGGCTGTCGTCACTTCGGATCCGACCCATCCACTCGGGGTGGCCGTCGGCGATCTGGTCGTGAGACCCGGAAGCGGGACCGGGGGACACAATCTTGAACCGAGGAACGTCGTGCTCGTCGGGGGAAAGCATCACTTTGGCCTTCTCCATGAGCGCATGGTGATCGACAGCGTGTTGGATTGGCTCGCTCCGACGCCGGCTCTCAGGTCAACCGTTCAAGGCTGACGACGGCCGGGTCGACGGCGGGGCTATTCGGGAACACCGGAGGGACTGTTTCGTAGGCAGAATCGGGGAATGGTCGTGGATCCGGTTCACCTTTGTTCGGCCACATGGCCATCGCCCGTTCGGCCATTGCCGTGATCGTGAGCGACGGATTGACGCCGAGGTTCGCACCGACCGCTGCACCGTCGACGACGTGGAGGCCCGGGTGACCGTACACCCGGTGGTATGCGTCGATCACGCCGGTTGATGCATCCGGCCCGATCGCGGCGCCACCGAGAATGTGGGCAGTCGTCGGTCGACTCAAAACGACTTCGTTGATCGAACTCATCGGCTCACCGCCCATGGCTTCGGCGGCGATCCTGGCCGCCTCGTTGGCGATCGGGATGTACGTGGGGTTCGGTTCGCCGTGACCCTGACGGGATACGACGCGGGTCCCGAAGATGCCACGCTTGCGAACGAGTCGCAGCGAGTTGTCGTAGCTTTGCATGACCAGGAGGATCACGGACCGCTCTGCCCACTTCCGTACCGACATCGATCGGAGCCAACGGATCGGATGGAATACGATGTTGCCGAGGTATCTGAGTGAGCGCGGCATGCCCGGGCCGCCGTCGGTGAGGATGGTCGCGAGGAGGCCCATCACCGAACTTCCCTTCGGATAGCGCACTGGTTCGATGTGGGTGTGCGGTTCGGGGTGGATCGACGACGTGATCGCAACACCCTGCGAGTAGTCGACGTCGGTGTCTCGTGCGGTCGCACCGAGGATCACCTCAG
>JBLWQS010000041.1:0-9176 GCA_048452705.1 Acidimicrobiia bacterium | reverse complement strand
GGTCGTCGATTCGATTGGGTCAACATTCCACTTGCCGACGTGAAGGCGGTGAAGAACAAACTTGGGGGCACCGTCAATGACGTGTTCCTTGCCTCCGTGGCAGGAGCGGTCAGAAGGTTCTTGATCGAAGACCGGGGCAGTTCCGAGAAGGATCTGGAAGGCACCGATTTCCGCGTCATGGCCCCGGTCAGCGTTCGCTCCAAGGATCAACGGGGAACGCTTGGCAACCAGGTCGCCATGTGGCTCGCGGCGCTCCCGATCGACGATGACGATGCCGCCTCCCGGTTGCGGAAAGTGCATGCGGAGACGGAGAAGCTCAAGGACACCGATCAGGCACTTGGAGCGGCGACGCTTGTGCGCGTCTCGGCGGGTGCGCCGGCAACCCTGGTGGCCCTCGGGGCCCGACTCGCAGCGAACGCCCGTCCGTTCAACATGACGGTGACCAACGTCCCCGGTCCCCAGTTCCCCCTGTATCTGCTCGATGCCCGCGTTGAGGCGACGTATCCACTCGTCCCGCTCTGGGAGAGCCACGGCATCGGCCTCGCGATGTTCTCGTACGACGGCACCGTGTCGTGGGGGATTAACGCCGACTACGGGATCATGCCTGACGTGGATCGATTCGGACAGGCGATCCTCGATTCCTTCGCCGAACTCTGCGAAGCAGCATCGAACGCCCCCGAGCCCCCAGAGAAGCCTGCGAAGCCGAAGGCAGCCTCGAAATTAGAGAAACCGGCCCCAAAGAAACGCCCCCCGATCGGCACCTGACCCGACTCCGCCGGGTGTACTCCGCATTCCGTACTCCGCAATCCGTATTCCGTACTCCGTATGGAAACGCGGGAGCCTGAGTGACCATCGCCGGATGACTACGGATTACGGATTACGGTCTACGGGCCTGCAGTCTCACCCAAAGAACGTCGTCGCCGTCCTGAACAGCTCTTCTGGGACGCCGCGGATGGACTCGACGGCTTCGCTCAGGGGCACGGACTCGATCTTCATCGAGCGTAGGGCCACCATCACGCCGGACTCGCCGTCGATGGCGCGGTCGGCGGCGGCAACTCCGAGCCGTGATGCGAGAACCCGGTCGAACGCAGACGGTGTGCCGCCACGCTGGACGTGACCGAGAACGGAGACGCGTGCCTCGAAGCCGGTGCGATCCTCGATCGCTGCGGCGATGCGGTATCCGACGCCGCCAAGTCGATCGAATCCGAAGGCGTCCTTCTTCTGTTCCTCCGCTTCGTATCCGGGTGGTGGTTTCACACCTTCACCGACAACCACGATCGAGTACTTGATGCCCTTACGGTGTCGCTGATGTAGCGTGTCCACGATGTCGTCGATGTTGTACTCGAACTCGGGGACGATGATCGCATCGGCACCGCCGGCGATCCCGGCGTACGTGGCGATCCATCCCTTCGTGCGGCCCATAACCTCGACGACGATGACTCGGTTGTGCGCCTCGGCCGTGGTCGCCAGCCGATCGATCGCCTCCGTTGCGATGCCGACTGCCGTGTCGAAACCGAACGTCATGTCGGTGCCGCAAATGTCGTTGTCGATGGTTTTCGGAACACCGATGACCGGCAGCCCTTCTTCGGAGAGTCGCAGCGCCGACCGCAACGTCCCATCGCCGCCGATGACGATGAGGCTGTCGATCCCGTTGGCTCTGATCGTTCGTTCGCAGGAGGCGTAGCCGTCGCCGTGGACGTACGGGTCCATACGCGACGTGCCGAGGATCGTTCCGCCCCTCGCCAGGATCCCGCGAACGGCATCCCGATCGAGCGAGACGGTCTGGCCCTGCATCAGGCCTTCCCATCCGTTCTTGATACCGAGCACTTCTGAGTCGCGCTCTTCGGCGCGAGCCACGATGCCACGGATGACGGCATTGAGACCGGGACAATCGCCGCCGGCTGTGAGGACTCCAATGACACTCATGCTGCGAACTCCTGAAGTGGCAAGCGCCTAGTAGAGGAACATCGGCTTGCCGGTGACGTGGCGCACCTTCGTTCGGTAGTTGATCGAGTCGTAGAACTCGGTGACGTCGACACGCTTCACACCCTCGCCGGTGACCGAGATCGGCACGTGCGTATACGTGCCCCCGCGCAACGAAACCATGCGCCCGGAGGCACCCTCGAGCGCAAGATCTGCGGCCATGATGGCGTAGTTCCGGGCGACCATGAGGTCGAGCGAGTCGGGACGACCCGACCGCATCAGATAGCCAACCGTCTGGTTGATGATCCCCTGACCGGTTCGCTCGGCGAGCAGGTCGCCCGTGCGCTGGCCGATTCCGCCGAGCTTGCGGTGACCGTACGCGTCCGACTCACCGGACAGAGCCATCTCGCCGCCCTTGATCGTTGCGCCCTCCGAGATAGTGACCATCGCGTAGTTCGACGGATTCCGAGCCTTATCGCTCATGACCAATTCTGCGAGCCTATCGATATCGAACGGAACCTCGGAGATCAGGGAGCGGTCAACGCCTGCAAGGTAGGCGGTGACCAACGAGGTCTCTCCCGAGTAGCGTCCGAAGAGTTCGACGATGGCGATTCGTTCGTGGCTCCCGGTGCTGGTGCGGAGATTGTGGATGAACTCCACGCCTCGCGTGACGGCTGTAGAGAAGCCGATGCAGTAGTCCGTGCCGTGAACGTCGTTGTCCATCGTTTTCGGGATCGCGATCACAGGAACGCCTTCTTCGTGCATACGAAGCCCGTAGGAGAGCGTGTCGTCGCCGCCGATCGGGATGAGGACGTCGATCTGCTTGGCTTCGAGCACGCGCAACACGTGATCCGTCGTATCGAACGGTCCATCTCCCTCCGGCGGATCACCCAGGAAGGAGGGGTACTCGTCGCGGCGCACCCGCGCCGGGTTGGTGCGACTGGTGTGGAGGAACGTCCCACCCGTGCGGTCGACCGTCCTGACCACGGCAGGAGTGAGATCGATGAAGTGCTCCTCCATCGCAGTCGGGTCGGCAAGGTTGGCGTTGAGGAGTCCTCCCCAGCCGCGTCGGATACCGACGACTTCGTGACCGCCGTCGGCGACTCGCTCGACGACCGCCTTGATCGATGGGTTCAGGCCGGGAACGTCTCCGCCGCCGGTGAGGATGCCGATGCGCATGGTGCTCCTTGAAAATCGGGTTCTTGATCGAGGATAGGCCAGGTTGAGTGGCACCGCGGGCCGGTATCGCATGGCGTCGCGGGTCGTGCTTACATACCTGTAGTTCGCCCACCGAGGAGTTCTGTTGCCGCGCGACGGATTCGCCCATCTCCATGTCCACTCCGAGTTCTCGATGCTCGACGGTGCGGCGCGGGTGAAAGACATGGTTCGTGCGGCCGCCGCAGATGATCAGCCGGCCATCGCCATCACGGACCACGGTGTGCTGTACGGGGTCATCGACTTCTACAAGGCAGCGACGGACGTAGGGATCAAGCCGATTCTGGGCATCGAGGCGTACATGACGCCCGGATCGCGCTTCGATCGGCTTCCGCGCCGTGAGGACAAGCGCTATCACTTGACGTTGCTCGCCGAGAACGAAACGGGCTATCGCAACCTCATGAAGTTGGCGTCGCGGGCCTATCTCGAGGGCTTCTACTACAAGCCACGCATGGATCGTGAACTGCTCGCAGAGCACAGCGAAGGGATCATCGCGGCCTCGGGTTGCCTCGGGGGTCACGTTCCTCAGCTCCTTGCTCCGGACGGTTCGGGCGAGGAGGGCAACGTCGGTCAGGTTCGTGACTACGACGCCGCTATTGCTGCCGCAGCGATGTATCAGGACATCTTCGGCAAGGACAACTGGTTCATCGAGGTTCAGGATCATGGAATTCCGGGACAGCAACGGATCATGGATGACCTCCTGCAGATCTCCAGAGATATCGGCGCGCCGCTGCTCGCCTCCAACGACAGCCACTACACCTATGCCTACGAGGCCGATGCTCATGATGTGCTCCTCTGTATCCAGACGGGTGCGAACAAGAGCGACGAGGATCGATTCCGGTTCGGATCGGAGGAGTTCTACATCAAGACGGCAAGCGAGATGCGTGAGCGGTTCCCGTCCGACCGGTACCCGGGGGCGACGGACAACAGCCTGCTGATCGCGGACCGGGTCGATGTGTCTCTTGAGTTCGACAAGATCCTGCTGCCGCAGTTCCCGGTTCCCGATGGCACGGATGAGACGAGCTATCTGCGGGACCTTGTCATGGAGGGGGCGCGACGGAGGTACGGCGAATTCGACGACGAGATCGCGGAGCGGATCGAATATGAGCTGCGCGTCATCGATGAGATGGGATTCTCCGCGTACTTCCTGATCGTGTGGGATCTGATCCGTCACGCCAGGGAGCGAGGGATCCGCACCGGTCCGGGCCGCGGCAGTGCAGCGGGCTCGATCGTCGCCTACTGCCTGGAGATCACCGGGCTGGATCCGATCGCATACGGGTTGATCTTCGAACGCTTCCTCAATCCGGGTCGCCGTGAGATGCCGGACATCGACATGGATTTCGACGAGCGATATCGCGGCGAGATGATCCAGTACTGCGCTGAGCGGTACGGCTCAGATCACGTCGCCCAGATCATCACCTTCTCCACCATCAAAGGGAAACAGGCAATCCGCGACGCCGCCAGGGTTCTCGGTCACCCCTACGGAGTAGGCGATCGGGCGGCGAAGCTGATGCCGCCGTCGATCCTCGGCAAGGACGCCACCCTGGGACAGTGCCTGGAGGATCCGGGGCGCGCTGGGGAGCAGATGGATCGGGACCATTTCACCGCGGCGTCCGGTCTGCGAGATCTCTATGAATCTGATGCGATCACGCGCGAAGTGATCGACACGGCACGTGGATTAGAAGGTCTACGGAGACAGGATTCGATTCACGCCGCTGCGGTTGTGATCTCACCGGTTCCCCTGACCGACGTCGTCCCCATTCAAAGAAAGGGTGCGGACGCCGAAGTCGTGACCCAGTATGAGATGCACGGAGTCGAAGCGCTCGGTCTCCTCAAGATGGACTTCCTTGGGCTGCGTAATCTGACGACGATCGAGCGGGCTCTCGAACTGATCGAGCGCAACACCGGCTCCCGACCGGACATCGACGCCATACCGCTCGATGATCCGCTCGTCTTCGACATGTTCCAGCGCGGAGATTCGATGGGCGTGTTCCAGTTCGAGGGAGGGCCGATGCGGGCCCTGATGCGGAATCTCAGACCGGAAGTGTTCGATCACCTCGTCGCGTTGAATGCCCTGTATCGGCCGGGGCCGCTCGGTGCCGGGATGCATCACGAGTACGCCGATCGGAAGAACGGCAAGGCGCCGATCGAGTATCTCCACCCGGATCTTGAAGACGTTCTGTCGGACAGTTTCGGGATCATGGTCTTCCAGGAGCAGGTCATGCAGACCGCTCAGGTGATGGCGGGTTTCTCGATGGTGGAGGCGGACGCGCTCCGCAAGGCCATGGGCAAGAAGATTCCGGCGGTGATGAACCAGCAGGAAGAGAAGTTCGTCGCCGGATGCGTCGAACGGGGTCATCCCGAAGCACTCGGTAGAGAGCTCTTCGGGTTCATCGTGCACTTCGCCGGATACGGATTCAACAAGTCCCACTCGGCAGCGTACGCTCTCGTTGCCTATCAGACGGCGTGGCTCAAGGTCCACTACCCGGCGGAGTACATGGCGGCTCTGCTGACTGCGGTCAAGCGAGACAAGGACAAGACCGCGATCTACCTCCACGAGTGTCGGATCATGGGCATCCCCGTGCACGTCCCCGACGTCAACGTTTCCGAGTCGGACTTCGTTGGTGTGGACGGTTCGATCTCGTTCGGCCTCTCCGCCATCCGAAACGTCGGAGAAGCGGTCGTTGCCCAGATCGTTGAAGACCGGGATGCCAACGGCCCGTTCGAGGACTTCAGTGACTTCGTCGATCGGGTTGACGTGAGCGTGCTGAACAAGCGCACGGTCGAGTCGCTCATCAAGGCCGGTGCATTCGACTCCCTCGGCCACAAGCGGATGGGCCTCTTCGAAGTCGCTCATGACACGCTCGACGCGACGATCGCCCGACGCCGTGCCGAAGACATGGGGCAATACAGCCTGTTCGGCGGGGCCGACGACGATTCGGACTCGGAGGGACTAGCGATACCCGACGTCGAGTGGGGGAAGAAGGTGAAGCTCGCCTTCGAAAAGGAGATGCTGGGCCTCTACATCTCCGACCACCCACTCCTCGGAGTCGAACAGGCGCTCGAAGCGATGTGTTCAACCTCGATGCTGGGCCTGTGGGAGATGGCGGACAAGTCAACCGCAACGATCGGCGGCGTTGTCGGGTCGATCAACACCCGGTATACGAAGGCCGGGGATCCCATGTACTTCTTCAACTTCGAAGATCTCCAGGGCTCGGTTGAAGTCGTGTGCTTCCCACGAACCGTCGCGGAGTTCGGGCCGACGATCCGCGAGGACGCCGTGCTCATCATCACCGGTCGCGTTGACCATCGTGGCGACGACGTCAAGATGATCGCGCAACAGGTGCGAGAGCCGCGCCTCGAGGCAGAAACCACGGTCCGACTCAAAGTTTCCGCAACGAGGATGTCACGTTCAACGGTCGAGCAACTGCGGGGTGTCCTTGCGAACCATCCGGGGAACGCCGGTGTCTTCCTGCATATGACATCAGACGGCGGGGAGCGTGTCATCGAACTGGGTTCAGAGCACCGGGTCGAGCCGAGATCGGCACTGTTCGCTGAACTGAGGGAGCTGCTCGGTCCGTCCGTAGTGATGTGAGGGCGGACAGCAAACAGCGGACAGACAACAGCTAACAGCGGACAGCAAACAGCGGACAGACAGCAGCAAACGGCGGACAGCAAACAGCCTCGCTCAAGCGCGGGCCTGGCTGTCCGCTGTCTGCTGTTCTCTGTCAGCTGCTAGATATCAGCCCGTCGAGACCGTCGACTTCGGCGAGCAGCCGTCCGAGACCTTCAACGGTCGTGGGCGAATCTGCGACCCACGGCACGGTGATGAGCGGGACACCGTATCGATCGGCGATGCCCTCCATCGTTGTTGCCTGTCGGCGTGCCTCCCCACCCCATCTGACCAGATTCGCTTTGAGGATGGCCCGAAGCTCGGCATCCGGGATACCGCGAATCGGCTGCCGGGAAGCGGTCGCCCACTCGAGGGGCAGGGCACGATTCAGGATCACGGCAGTCGGCTCGACCGAGACTTCCGTCAATTCCTCGAAGAATCTGAGCACCTCAGCCACCGGTGCCGGATCGGCGGTCGTCGCGACGAGCGTCGTAGCTCGTTGCTGGTGACGCTTGATGGTCTCGGCGCGTGCGGCGAGTTGGTCGTACATGGTCCGGAGATCGAGCAGGAATTCGGCAACGTCCTCGAGAAGCGGGCCGCCGAGGATCGCGTCTGCGATCTTGAGGATGGGACGCCCGGTGAACCGGTAGAGGAATCGTCGACCGGGGAGTTGCGACCCGGTGAGCCACCGGAGCAGCTTCCCCCCGATGAGTTCCGCGGTCTGGGACGGTGCGAGGAAGAAATCAAGGCCGCCGGCAGAAGGGGGCGTGTCGACGACGATCGCATCCCAGTTCCCGGACTCGATCATCAATGCCATGGTCTCTGCGGCCGCGAATGATTGAGCGGCGGGGAAGCGATCGGCGATGGCTCGGAAGTAGTGGTTCTTGAGGAGACGCTCCGCAACGTCGGGATCGCTGTACCGGTGAACGACCCCTTCCCAGGACGCCGATGCGTCGAGCGTCGAAGCCCACAAGCCGGTGACGCCCGGCACGGGAGACGGCTCATTCCCCAGAGAGTGCAGATCCAGGGCATCGGCGAGGCGGCGTGCGGGATCAACGGTCATGACGACGGTGCGCCGGGCGGCTCCCGCAAGCCGTATGGCGACGGCGGCAGAGATCGTCGTCTTGCCGACACCTCCGGCGCCGGTGACGATCACGGTGGTCGTTTCTCGGCTCATGCGAACGACTCGCAGATCTCGGCGAGACGTGCCGATACTTCTGCCGGTGTATGGAATCCGAAGAGGAACGGCAGGCGGGGATCATCTGGGATCGATCGGAGCCAGACAGCCTGGGACTGAACCAATCCGGTGTGGAGCAGACCGGCGTCCCTCGGTGGGCCCTCCGGCACGGCGTCAATTGCGCCTGCTTTCGCTTCCAGCGGTTCAAGGACCCGGTTGGCGACCACGCCGGCGATGAGGATCTGCCGGTCGGCGTCGATCTGAGCGATCGCCTCCCTGGTCTCGAGAACAGCAAGCTCTTCGGGGGTTGTAACGAGGAGGAGGCCGCTGGTCGAAGGATCGGCGAGTGCCGACTCGAGTCGGGAAGCCTGCTCCCGTACGGCACCGGTCGGAACGAGCCCGGTGATGGTCTGGGGTGCTGAGAGATAGGACTGCAGTTGACCGAGCGGGGGAGCGTCTGCGATGACGAGGTCCCAATCTCCGCGGAGGACTTCGAAAATGGGCTTGCCCATCGTGACGATCTCTCGGATCCCGGGGGCGGTGTCGGCGAGAACGCTGAGTGCGCCGGAGAGCTGTCTCATGGGGAGCGAGCGAGGGACGTGGAGTTGGAGTCCGAGATACTCCTCGAGGGCATGGGAGCGATCAACGCCCGCTGCGAACAGGCCAGGGCGAATGCGTGTCGGTTCGTAGTGGAGGGAGTCGACGCCGAGGTGAGCGGCGAGTCCGCTGGGCTGGATCATCGCGAGAACGAGCACTCGCTTCCCCCGACGAGCGGCGAGGATGCCGAGGGCCGCGGAGACCGCAGACTTGCCGACGCCGCCCTTGCCGGAGACGATGAGAAGGCGGCGTTCGAGCATGACTCCAGAATAGTCGGAATCACCGTTCGGACCTTCACCGAGCACCGGCGGTCGGGTACGCTGCGGGCGGAGACGAAGAGGAGATACATGGCTCAACTGAACGTCGACGAGTTTCTTGACCGGTTCCGTGACCGGGCGAAAGCCGTGAAGGAGCGTGGGATCCCGCCGCTCGAGGGTGAAGCCCGGCGGGTCTGGATCGACAGCGCCGAGAAGGACTACATGGACTACTCGCTCATCGGTCGCGCGGAGTGGGCGGTCGAGGACGACGCGTTGGTCCTGAGGATCTCGTTGAAGGGATAAGGAGTAGGAAGTAGCAAGTAGCAAGACACAAGTACCAGGACACGACGCCGAACGCCCCTTTCGTTCTTTCTCCTTGGATCTTTCTACTTGC
>JBLWQS010000040.1:0-9277 GCA_048452705.1 Acidimicrobiia bacterium | reverse complement strand
GATTACGGATTACGGACTACGGACTACGGACTACGGACTACGGACAAGAAGCGGAAGAAGCGCATCGAGCACTGCCGTAAACCGTTCTCTCGCTTCGGCTGCTGTTTCGGTGACTTCTTCGTGTGATAGCGGCGTGTCGGTGATCCCCGCGGCATAGTTCGTGACGAGGGAGATACCGGCGACGTCGACGCCCATGTGGTTGAGGGCGATCGCCTCCGGCACCGTCGACATTCCGACCAGGTGGCCGCCCGCCCGCCTGACCATCTGAATCTCGGCGGGTGTCTCATAGCTCGGTCCAAGGAACCAGGCGTAGACGCCCTCGCGGTACGTCACCGAGGCGCTCTGGAACGCCTGCTCGAGGAGAGAGCGGAGACGGCGCGAGTAGACCTCGCTCATGTCGGGGAATCGTGGACCGAGCCGATCGTCGTTCATGCCGAGCAGCGGGTTCCTTGCCGTGTAGTTGAGGTGGTCGCTGATTGCCACCAGATCGCCGGGAGCCAGACCGTCGCCGAGGCCGCCCGCAGCGTTCGTGAGGACGATCGACGAAGCGCCGGCGAGTGCCGCAGTCCGAACCCCGAAGACGACTTCATCGAGTTCCCATCCCTCATACGTGTGGACGCGCCCGGCGAAGAGCAACACGGCACCGTCGCCGACGGGTGCCGAAAAGAGGCTTCCGCCGTGACCGACGACCCGCGGCTCCGGGAAGAAGGGAATCTCCGAGTACGGGATCTCGATGGCGTCGTCCAAGGATCCGGCATAGTCACTCAGGCCCGATCCGAGCACGACGGCAGCCTGGTGGCGCTCCCGACCTGTCTTTTCGGCGATGGCTGCGGCGGCTTCCTGTAGTTGTTCGTAGCTCATCTCACCTCTCCAAGGATCAGGGGTCGGGGCGATTGTGGTTCATCGGACAGGACCCATGCGGTCTCGAGCACGGGGAGACACGCCGCAAGCTGGGCATCGGTGTTGTACCTGACGGTTGCCAGCGCGTCGCCGACGGCGATCTCGTCGCCGACCTTGGATTGCACGGTGATGCCGACACCGGGGTCGACGTCGTCTTCCTTGGCCTGGCGGCCGGCTCCGAGGCGAACGGCCGAACGACCGACGGCGAGAGCGTCGCATCGCTCGACGAACCCGGACTTCTTGGCGACGACAACGAAGGAGTTCTCTGCAGACGGGAACAGCGACTGGTCGTCGAGAACCCGGGGATCTCCTCCCTGGGCTTCGATGACCTTGGCGAACACTTCGAGAGCCGTACCGGAGGCGATGACTGACTCGAGTCGGGAGCGTGCCGCGGCCCGATCGGCTGCGATACCTCCGAGGATCAGCATCTCTTCGCCCAGGCGGAGGGTCAGTTCAGTCGTGTCCTCCGGTCCTTCGCCCTTGAGAATCGCGATCGATTCGATCATCTCGTTGGCGTTGCCGACCTCGGTGCCAAGCGGCTGATCCATGTCGGTGAGGATGCCGACGACCGGTGTGTCGTGGGACTTGCCGATTCCGACCATCGTCTCGGCCAACTCTCTGCCCGATGCGACATCTTTCATGAACGCGCCGGATCCGATCTTGACGTCGAGGACGAGTCCGTCGAGATCCTCTGCGAGCTTCTTCGACATGATCGACGATGAGATCAGCGGTATAGACGGCACGGTGCCGCTGGCATCGCGAAGCGAGTAGATCCGCCGGTCGGCCGGTACGAGCGTCTCGGATTGACCGGCGAGGACGAGACCAAGCTCGTCGAGTTGGCGCGCGAATTCGTCGGGATCGAGACGGGTCCGGAACCCGGGGATCGTCTCGAGTTTGTCGAGTGTGCCACCCGTGTGGCCCAGACCACGACCCGACATCATCGGGATGGCGATTCCACACGCGACGACGAGGGGAGCGAGGGGGATGCTGATCTTGTCGCCGACGCCGCCCGTCGAGTGTTTGTCGATCTTCGGCATGTTCGTTGCCGACAGATCGAGGACGTCGCCGGAGTGGAGCATCGCGTCAGTCCATGCCGCGAGCTCTACCTGCGACATGCCACGGAACATGATCGCCATCAGGAGCGCCGAGAGCTGATAGTCCGGGATCACGTCTGCGGTGTACCCCTCGATAATCCACTCAAGCTCGGCAGGTTCCAGGTGCCCGCCCTCGCGTTTGGTCTGGATCAACTCCGTCATGCTGTAGCTCATGGATCCTCCGATTCGGGACGTGCATTGTCGCGCAATCTGACACGACCGTTGACGACTGTGACTCCTTCACTCCTCAGCAGCTCGGTCTGACGCTGTTCCAGCCCCGGTGCGAGCCGTCCGGATCTCGCGACGACCCGCCACCACGGAAGCCCGGGAGTCGTTCGAACGAGGTTCCCGACGGCGCGGGCCGCACCCGGGAATCCTGCTTCTTCGGCGACTTCGCCGTACGACACGACCTCGCCCGGTCGGAGCTGCTCGAGCAGCGCAGCGACCTCTTCGCCGAAGTCCTTCATCGCTTCCGCACGCTCAGAAGTTGGTAGTGCACATCAGAGCGGTCGTCGGACGGGTCAAGTCTCGTCTCGAATGTCTCGACGACGAAGGCTTCGGAGAAAGCGGCCCGGACTTGGTCGTCGGTCCTCAGGGCGTAGAACCTTGGTGGCACGTGGTCGTCGCCGTCCCAGACACCTGAGGTCCCGGGTCCGCCCCAGAGTCCGATCATCGCGATCCCGTCCGGATCGAGCACCCGTGCCATCTCGTCGAGAACGTCCGGCAGATCAGCGTCCGGAGCATGCATGAGACAACTCATGGCCCAGATCGCTTCGAACGAGCCGTCGGGGAAGTCGAGGTTGTAGAAATCTCCCACGTGGGCATCGAGACCTTTGGCGCGGCAGCGGGCCACGTTCCCCGGCGAGAGATCGGTCGCAACAACGGCGAATCCTTCGGTGGCGAAGAAGGCGGCGCTGTGCCCCGAGCCGGCGCCGATCTCGAGCATTCGAGACTTCCCTTCGGCCCGCATCGCTGCGGAGAACGACGCCCGGTGGTCGTCCCACCAGTCGGGTTCGCCCCGCTCGTCGCGAGCGAGCGCGTCGGCATCGTACGAATGGGCGAGGTCTCGCTTGATCGTCCGGGCGTCGAACGAGTCGTTCAAAACGTCCCGAAGAGCCGATCGCCCATATCCCCGAGACCCGGCATGATGTAAGCGCGGTCGTTGAGTTCGCGGTCGTAGGCGGCGGCGACGACGTGAACGTCGGGATGATCGTCGTACATCCGCCGGATTCCATCGGGTGCCGTGACCACACAGAGGGCGGTGATGTCTTGGGCCCCGGACGACTTGACCTTATCGATGGCCCAGGAGAGCGAACCGCCGGTCGCGAGCATCGGCTCGAGAATGAAGACGGACGCATCGGACAGGTCGGGGAGGCGGAAGTAGTACTCCTGCGGGAGTGCGGTCTCCTCGTCCCGTTGGACTCCGGCGAAGCCGACCTTGCATCCGGGGATCATGTCGAGGACGGCATCGAGCATCCCGAGACCGGCCCGGAGGACGGCAACGGCAACGACATCGTGCACGCGGTAGCCGGTTGTCGTCTCCATCGGTGTCTGGACCTCGATCTCGGCGAGCGGCAAGCGCTTCGTCGCTTCATGGACCAGGCTGTAGGTGAGCCCGCGGGCGGCGGAGCGGAACTCCTCGGGTCGGGTGTCCTCGTTGCGGAGAACGGTCAAGTAGTGCCGGGCCAACGGGTGATCGATCACTGTGAGGTTCATGTCCTGAGTCTCGCACGTCGCGTGTCTCGCTGCGAGCCGTAGACTTAACGACTCATGTTCGACTCCCTCTCCAACCGTCTCAACGACGCCTTCTCGCGATTGCGGGGCAAGGGTCGTCTCTCAGAATCCGATATCAACGACGCGCTTCGTGAAGTGCGGATAGCGCTTCTCGAGGCGGACGTCAACGTATCGGTTGTGAAATCGATGTTGTCCCGGGTCAAGGAACGGGCCGTCGACACCGAGGTCACCAAGAGCCTGACACCGGGGCAGCAGGTCATCAAGATCGTCCACGAGGAGCTGATTGTCACGCTCGGTGCCGAAGAGGCACCACTGGTCCGACCGGCCGCGCCGCCGCTCGTCATCCTCATGGTCGGTCTCCAGGGGTCCGGTAAGACGACGACAGCGGCGAAGTTGGCGAAGCACGTGAAGAGCAAGGGCAAGCGTCCCATGCTCGTTGCTGCGGATCTCCAGCGCCCTGCTGCCATCGATCAACTCGAGTCACTGGGGAAGCGGATCGACGTACCGGTCTACGTAGATCGAAAGGCCAAGGCGCCGAAACTCGTCAAGGCCGCCCTGAAGGAAGCCAGGACCGAGGGCGCGAACGTCGTGATCATCGACACCGCCGGTCGCCTGCAGGTCGACAAGGACCTCATGAAGGAACTGGCCGCGGTACGCAAGATTGCGAATCCAGACGAGGTGCTCCTCGTACTCGACGCGATGACGGGTCAGGAGGCCGTCAACGTTGCGAACGGCTTCCTCGAATACACCGATCTGACGGGTCTCGTCCTCACCAAGCTCGACGGCGATGCCCGTGGTGGTGCCGCCATCTCAGCCCGAGAGGTGACGGGCCAGCCGATCAAGTTCGTCGGTGTGGGGGAGGGCATTGACGAACTCGATGTCTTCTACCCGGAGCGCATGGCGTCGCGCATCCTCGGCATGGGCGATGTCTTATCGCTCATCGAGAAGGCCGAGACGATCTACGACCAAGAAGAGGCCGAGCAAGCGGCAGCCAAGATGCTGGATGCTTCGTTCAACCTCGAGGACTTCCTCGAGCAGTTCCAACAGATCAAGAAGATGGGGCCATTGCAGCAGTTGGTTGGTATGCTCCCGGGCGCCGGATCGGCACTGCGCGACGTAGAGATCGACGACAGTCAACTCGCTCGCGTTGAGGCCATCATCCGGTCGATGACCACCGCGGAGCGTCGGGATCCCAAGATCATCAATGGGAGCCGTAAGCGACGCATCGCAAGAGGTTCGGGGACGCGGCCGCAGGACGTCAACGTGTTGCTGAAGCAGTTCTCCGAGTCACAGAAGATGATGAAGGCTTTCGCCGGAGGTAAGAACCCCATTCCCGGGCTTACCATGCCGGAGATGAGCCGCAAGAAGAAGAGGTAGACATGCCGGTGAAGATCCGTCTCACGCGGATGGGTAAGAAGAAGCAGCCCTCGTATCGCGTCGTGGTGATGGACTCACGCAAGCCGCGCGACGGGAAGTACATCGAGCAGATCGGCCGGTACGACGCCCGTCAGGATCCGTCGCTCATCGAGATCGACAACGCTCGTGCCGTCGAATGGCTCCAGAAGGGTGCACAGCCGACCGAGCGGGCCAAGAAGTTGCTCGAGATCTCCGGTGCTTGGACCGAGTTCAGAGTCGCCAGAGGCGACGTCCATGTCGTTGGCGAGACGCCGGCCGAGAGCCCCAAGCCGAAGGTCGAGGCGGCCCCGGTGATGCTGGACGAGATCCAGGATGAGGCCGCGGCAGCCGCCGATGAGGCGACTGAAGAAGTGGTCGAAGAGGTCGAGGTCGTGGTCGTGGAAGAAGTCGAAGCGGTCGTCGTCGAAGAAACGGACGAATCATGAAGCAAGGCGAAATTGTCGAAAACGTCGTGACCTACGTCGTCACGCAGATCGTCGACGACGCGGATTCCGTCCAGGTCGAGATCGTGCCCGACGGTGACGACGCAATCGTCGCTGAGGTTCGCACCGCCAAGTCCGACATGGGGCGTGTCATCGGTCGCCGCGGTCGCGTAGCACGAGCGATTCGCTCTGTCGCGTCGGTCGCAGGTGACGAAGAAGGCATCTCCGTCGAGGTCGATTTCCTCGACTGACGTGGAACCGATTCTCGTCGGATACGTTCGCCGCGCACACGGCATCAATGGCGCGGTCGTCGTTCGCCCGCTCACCGACGACCCGGATGGTCGCTGGTTCGGTGGTGCCGAGTTGGCCAGTGACGGAAGCCCTCCGCATAGATACACCGTCGCAACGGTCGGCCCGCACAAAGACGGTCTTCTCGTTCGATTCGAAGGCGTTATCGACCGCACAACGGCTGAGGCGTTACGCGGAACCTCATTCACGATCGGATCTGATGACCGGCGCGAGCTCGACGAAGAAGAGTTCTGGCCCGACGATCTGATCGGCTGCACCGTCGTGGACGATGCCGGCGAGACTCTGGGAACGATCGACTCAGTCCAGTTCGGAGCCGCTCAGGACCGCCTTGCCGTCCGTACTCCGGATGGCGTTGTTGAGGTTCCATTCGTCGGTGCCATCGTCCCCACCATCGATCTGGACGCCCGCAAGATCGTCATGACACCGCCGGCCGGTCTGTTCCCCGAAGCTCAAGAGTCGTCCTAGCGGATCTGTCCTCTTCCCTCCCCTCAGGGGAGGGTGGCAGCGCCGCCAGGCGCTGACGGGAGGGGTCAGACGGTTCCCTTCAACTGCAACCCCAAACCCCCTCCGCCACCCTGCGGGCGGCACCTCCCCCTGAGAGGGAGGAAGAAAACGGTCACCGCCGTGCCCTATCCGCGCATCTCCTCGGTTCGAAACTCGGCCGCTCGTGCGTGGGCTTCGAGACCCTCGAGGCGAGCAAGGCGGGCCGCATCTTCTGCGATCTCTCCGGGATCGTCGAGCGCCAGCCACGTGGGAGCCTTGAGAAACGTCGTCACCGAGAGCCCTGACTGGAACCGGGCACCTCTATCGGTCGGAAGCACGTGGTTCGGTCCTGCCCCGTAGTCGGCGAACACTTCGGCGCTGTCGGGGCCAACGAAGAGCGATCCATACGACGACAGGCGCGCTGCCATCGCTACGGGATCCTCCATGTGAAGCGCCAGATGCTCCGGGGCGATGCGATCGCAGAGGCCAACCACCTCATCTCTGTTCTCGACCACGACCACGAATCCAGATTCGAGGGCTGACTCGGCGAGGTCGGCGGTCGGTAGCGTCGCGAGTTGCTCCTCGAGCATCAGCTCCACTTCCTCCACGACGGACGGTGCCTCGGCGATCAGGATCGGCAAAGCGTCGGGGTCGTGTTCGGCTTGTGCAAGGAGATCGGCGGCGACCAGGCGGGGGTCGGCGGTTCCGTCGGCGACGACGACGATCTCGCTCGGACCGGCAAGTCCGTCGATGCCGACCTCTCCGTTGAGATGCTTCTTGGCGGCCGTGACCCAGCGGTTCCCCGGCCCAACGACGACATCGCTTGGCGGTGACAACACACCGAACGCCAGGGCCGCGATGGCCTGAGCTCCACCGATGGCCAGTAGTCCGTTGGCACCGGCGACTGCCGCCGCAGCGAGCGTCACCACCGTCGGTCGAGGCGATGCAACCCATACCTGGCCAACGCCCGCAACCAGTGCAGGGATCACGGTCATCAGCACCGACGACGGCAACGGGTAGCGACCCCCCGGCGCGTACGCACCCGCCGTGTCCACCGGTAGCCAACGATGTCCGGCACGACCGCCGTCAACGATCGTATTGAGATCGAGCAGACACGAGCGCTGCTCCCGGGAGAAGGCCTCGATCCTTCCTGCGACCCGTTCGAGCAAGTCCCGGATCGATGGATCGATCGCGTCGAGAGCCGCATCGAGGTCATCGCGGTCGAGCACGATCGGATCGCCGGGGGAGAGATCCCCGAAGCGCTCGCTGTACTCCCGAACGGCCACTTCACCCCGCAGCCGGACGTCTTCGACGATCGCTGCTGCTCGGTTGAGTGTGACGGCGTCGACCGGCGAGCGACGATCCCCGACCATCTGATCTGGGTCGACACGTTGGAGTCTGTTCATGCGTTGTACCCCTGCTTGCTTTCCATAGGACGCCGCTTCACTGTGAGAGCGCGCCCGTTGAGTTCTCGTTCGATGTCTGCGAGGTTGACGCCTGCCGCGACGGCTTTGACGAGTGTGAAGTAGATCACGTCGGCGGCCTCGCCTGCGACGTCCAGGCGAGAAGATGCGACGGCCAGTTCGTCGGCTTCCTCACGAAGCTTCGCTCCCAAGAGAGACGCATCGTTCAGTAGTCGGACGGTGTTCGATCCGGGCTCAGGTTCTTCGGCCAGTTCGGCGAGCCGTCGAGAGAGCCCGCCGATGCCTCCCTCATCGCCCCAGCAGGAACGGGTGCCCAGGTGGCAGAAGCCGCCGCCATGCTGACGAACCGTGAAGCGCAGTGCGTCACGGTCACAATCAACGGCGACCCCGAGCAGATCCTGGGTCGCTCCCGACGTCGCACCCTTCTCCCACAGACCCCGCTTCCGACTCAGGTAGATGCCCTTCCTACGCTCGACAGCCCGTTCGAGGCTCTCGGCGCTCGACCAGGTGAGCCCGAGGGCAGCACCCGATTCATCGACGACGACCGTCGGCCACAACCCATCGGCCCGCTCCGACGTGAGCGGTGCAGCGATCGCCTCGGCGAGGCTGAGTTCTCCCGAGTACAGAGCCATTCCGACCTGGCCATCGGCGCCGAGACGATCGATTGCCGCGATCTCCTCTGCGGTCGTGATCCCTCCAGCGATCGTGACGTGCGCTTCTCCGGCTGCCATAACCACGTCGCGAGCACGCTCCAGGTCAGTACCCCTCATGCGGCCCTCGAGTTCAACGAAGGTCACCAGGAACCCTCCGACCAGCTCTTTCAGCTCGGCGATCCGGTTCAGCACGGAGTCGCCGGTGCCTGTGCGCCAGCCGTGTGTGACCACACGCCCGTCCAGGGAGTCGAGGGCGACGATCACGCGTTCACTGGGCAGCTTCGAGAGCACCTCCGGTGTGGCCGCCGTGCCGATGATCACCTTCGATGCTCCGGCGTCGAGCCACTCCAGAGCGGTCTCTGCATCACGAATGCCGCCTCCCACCCGTATCGGTGCCTGCCGGCACAGATCCCGGATGACGGCCGCGTTGGAGCCTTCTCCACGCGCCGCGTCGATGTCGATCACGGCGACCTCGCCTGCGACGCAGAACTGCTCCAGGATCGGGACCGGATCACCGGCGTCGATCGCTTCTGCCTCACCGCCGACGAGTTGGACGGCGCGACCTCCGACCAGATCGATGGATGGGATGATCATGGCCGGACCTCCGTTCCGTTCGCGAGGAGCTCCTTCTTCAACGAGCCGACGGTTGTGACACCGTCATGCAAGATGGAAGCGATGAGCACCGCCGTCGCCCCAGCTGACAGCGCATGCTCGAGGTGGTCTGCATTGTCGGCCCCGCCGGAGGCGATGACCGGGATGTCGACGGCCGCCGTGACCATCTCGACGAGTTCAGTGTCGTAGCCGGACCGTGTGCCGTCGCGGTCCCAGCTCGTGAGCAGAAT
>JBLWQS010000039.1:0-9588 GCA_048452705.1 Acidimicrobiia bacterium | reverse complement strand
GCACGCCATCGATCTCAACTCGGGCCGTCGCAGGGTCCACCTTCTGGCCAAGATGCGCCGGTTCGCCATCGACGGTGACGCGGCCCTTGGCTACGAGAACCTCCGCGTGACGACGCGACACGAACCCGGAGCGACCGATCAGCTTCTGGAGTCGTTCGATGATCCCTCCGGTCGGAAGGGCCGCTCGAGCGTCTCGACGATCGCGGCCGGAGGCACGTGGTCGGCAAGCGGCGGAAGATCCTGCGGGTGATTGACCCCCAACTTCTCGAGGAACAGTTCGGTCGTGCCGTAGAGGATCGCCTGGCCCGGTCCGGGTGCAGTGCCGATCTCCTGGACGAGTCCTCGTCGCTCGAGGGTGTGGAGTGCTCGTTCGGAGTCGACGCCTCGCACCTCTGCGATCTGACCGCGTGAAACGGGTTGCTTGTATGCGACCACAGCGAGCGTCTCGAGCGCCGCGTTCGACAACCTGGTTGCTCGTTCCGATGCGGCGAACCGTTCGACGTAGGGCAGCATGTCCGGTGCCGTGTACATGCGCCAACCCCCGCCCACCTGACGCAGGACGAAGCCGCCTTGTCGTTCCGTGAAGTCACGCTCGATCTCTCCAAGCGTGCCCTCGACCTCGGTGTGAGGGGCCTCGACCACCTCAGCGAGTTCCTGCGTCGTGATCGGTGTCTCGGCAACGAACAGGATCGCTTCGAGTGCACTGCGGATCTCCATCAGGCTGGTTCCTCTCCGCTGAGCAGCGCTTCGAGCCGTTCGGCTGCAACTGCCTCGCTGTATCCGATCATGATCGGGGCCTGTCGATCGTCTTGCGAGACCCGGAGGATGCCCCATCGAGCAAGCTCCAGGAGACCGAGGAAGTAGGCGACCACTTCCACAGAACGCGAGCAATGAGCAACGACCGCTTCGAAGTCGGTCTCGATCGCGGCCGCCATGCGATCTTGGAGGTCGAGCATCGCTTCCTGCACCGACGGCAATTCCAGGTCCAGATGATCGACGTCGACCTCATCGTCCTCCTCCGCGAACACCCGCTCAGCGATGGCTGCCAACCCGGCGGCATCGACCGGGAGAACGAACGATGGCGGCGGAGGCGTGACGTCCTCCATGCCGACCGACCGGGCGACGAAGCGTTCATTCGCCGCAATCCGGTGGGCGAACACGGCGGCGACGTCCTTGAACGTCAGATTCATGAGGAGGCGGGAGAGCAATCGATCACGCTCTTCCGACAGAGCGAGTTCGTCGTCCAGGTCGATCTCACGGTCATCCGGGAGTAGATGCCGGGCCTTGAGTTGGATGAGTGTTGACGCGATGAGAAGGAACTCGCTGGTGACTGCAAGATCCATCTCGCTCATCACATCGAGGTAGCCGACATACTCGCTGACAAGGTCGGAGAGGCTCAGTTCGGTGATCTCCACCTGGTGAGACGTGATCAGCTGCAGCAGCAGATCCAACGGTCCTTCGAAGACCCGCGTCTTTACCTCATACGTCATGAGGCGTGATGGTATCGCTTCGAACAATCCAGAACGAGGAACGTCGGTCATCCATCCGCATCGATCAACACCTTCCACCGAACCGGATCCGTGCCGGCAGGGGCAGGACCGGGGTGATACCGGGCGAAGGCGACGGTGAGTGGGCTGCAACCGGCTTCTTCGAGGACAACAGCACCTCGCCGTCCGTGGTCTCGATAGGAGCGCATGCGCGTTGTCATCGGCATGCCAACGGAGTCGAGCACCGTTGCGATCGAACGAGCAACGGCCCCGATGTTCGCGTCAACCTTGCCGATGTCGTGGAGCAGTGCTGCTTCGACCGCCCCTGAATCATCCGGGAGCGCTGCGGAGACGCGCCGAGCGACGTCGACGGCGTGTCGTTGATCGGCAGGATTCTGAGACCAGAAGAGATCGGCGCACGCGTCCTCGAGATGATCATGCACGAAGAGCTGATCGTCGGGTCCGGGGGGTTCAGCACGAATATGTCCGAAGAAGCGTCCGACCAGATGGCCGGCCTGATCGATCCGGTCGGTCACGAGGCGGCTTGCTTGCACCTGACGCAACGTCGGACGGCCGGAAGGTACTCGATACGATCGGTGCCGATCTGGGTACCGCACGTCTCACAGATTCCGTAGTTGCCGTTGGCGATCTTGTCGAGAGCAACGTTGGCACGGTCGAATCGAGTCTTGAGCGTGTCGGCGAGACGGAGCACTTCGGTACGTTCTGCGGTCACCGCACCGGCGTCCGCGAACGCGTCGCCGTAGTCCACGGTTCCGTTGAGTTGCCCCGACTCGTCTGCGCCAATCTCTTCGAGTTGACGCAGCACATTGGTGCGTTCCTCGATGAGGAGCGCTTCGGCAGCAGCGGTGTCGATCGTCTCGGTCATCGGAAACTCATCCTCCTTTTCGTCCCTACCTGGCGCGTGGGTGCGCCGTAACGTACACCTCGTAGAGATGTTCGGGGGACACAAGCGTGTAAACCTGTGTGGTGCTGATACTAGCGTGACCGAGCATTTCCTGGACGGTTCTCAGGTCCGCTCCCCCTTCCACCATGTGCGTCGCTGCGGAATGGCGGAGAACGTGCGGTGAGAGCGCAGCGTCCTCGATGCCGGCCCGCCGACCGTTCCTCTTCACGATGTCCCACATCCCCTGTCGCGTCAGCGATGTTCCTCTGGCGTTGAGGAACAGGACGTCGCTTCGTTCCCGCTCGCTCAGAAGCTCGAGTCGGATCGGGAGGTAGCGCTCGATCGCAGTTCGCGCATGACGCCCGAGGGGGATCAGTCGCTGCTTGTCGCCCTTCCCAGTGACGATGACGGTGCCCGACTCGAGGTCAAGGTCGGTGAGCCCCACGGTGACCGCCTCCGTCACTCGTGCGCCCGTTGCGTACAGGAACTCGAGGATCGCGATGTCACGGAGTCCGAGGACCGTCGACCGATCCGGCGCGTCGAGCAGGATCTCGATCTGATCGATCGTGAGCGCCTTCGGCAGGGTTCGTGCTCTCCTGGGGGCATCGATCAGCACCGTCGGGTCTTCGGTGGCGTGCCCTTCGACAATGAGGAATCGGTGGTAGCCGCGTACTGCGGCCAGTTTGCGGGCACGCGTCGATCGTGCGAGACCACGATGGGACAGGTCTGCTACGAAACCCTCGACGCCACGCGAATCCTCATCGCCGTCGAGAAACTCGAAGTAGTCGCGAAGGTCACGCCGGTATGCGGTGACCGTGTTCACGGAGAGCCCTCTCTCCGATCGGAGTGACCCCAGGAACTCCTCAGCATCTGGGGGCAGCGACGTCATCGCCCGGCGGCAAGCAGAAGCCCTGCCACAGTCTTGGCATCCGTGATCACACCTGAACGGACCAGTTGAACAGCTTCTTCCAGGCGCATGCGCACCACACGGGCGTGATGCTCCTCCGCCCCAACCGGACGCGCCGGCACCGCCTCGAGATCCGTCGCGAGATAGATCGTGATGCATTCATCGCTGAACCCGGGGGTCGTGAGGAGATCGATCAGATGAACGAGATGACCGGGGGTGAACCCGATCTCTTCCTCGAGTTCTCGCTCTGCCGTGTCTCGCCGATCCTCGCCTGGAATGTCCAACTTCCCTGCCGGAATCTCCACAAGCGGACGGCCAACTGGGGCCCGATGTTGTTCGATCATGATCACGTCGTCACCGATGATCGGAACGACCGCCACAGCTCCCGGATGTGCAACGACCACGCGCTTGATCGACGTGCCGTCTGGTGTCAGAACGGTCGCTCTGTCGAGTCGGAGGAACGCCTCTTCGGCGATCGTGCGCGACCCCAGGGTCCGGAAGCCGCTCATCTCGTCACTTCACTACGACCGTTGCCTCTGACACCACGGGATCGGAGACCGTCTGGGATCGACGGCGCTCGAGTGCCGCAGCCACGAACCCTACGAACAGAGGATGCGGGTCGTCCGGACGGGACTTGAACTCCGGATGGAACTGCGATGCCACGAAGAACGGATGTGAAGGCAACTCGATGATCTCAACGAGGCGATCATCGGGAGAGAACCCCGAGAAGACGAGCCCCGCCGCTTCGAGGTCGTTCCGATACCGGTTGTTCACTTCCCAGCGGTGACGATGCCGTTCGTAGATCACCGGCTCCCCGTAGAGCTCCTCAGTCAGGGAGCCTGCGGTCAGCTTCGCCGGATAGATGCCCAGACGCATCGTTCCTCCGAGATCCTCGACGTCCGCCTGATCCTCCATCAGATCGATCACGGGATGTCTGCTCGTAGGATCGAACTCCGTGCTGTGGGCCCCAGCGAGTCCGAGCACGTTACGCGAGTATTCGATGACGGCACACTGGAGGCCGAGGCAGAGTCCGAAGAATGGAACGTTGCGTTCGCGCGCATGCCGGATCGCTTCGATCTTGCCCTCGATGCCACGGATCCCGAATCCGCCGGGAACGAGGATGCCGTCCAGATCGTCGAGATGGGTCGATGCGAGCAGGCCCTCGATCTCTTCAGCGGGAATCCAACGGAGATCTACCGTGGCGCCGTTCGCCGCTGCCGAGTGACGGAGCGACTCGACGACGGATAGATACGCGTCCGGGAGTTCAACGTACTTGCCGACGAGTCCGATGGTGACCCGTTCGTTCGCCCCCTCCATGCGGTCCACCATCGTTCGCCATGCCTCGAGATCCGGGGCTTCCGTCTCAAGCCCGAGTTCGCGACAGACGACGCCGTCGAGGCCCGCTTCGTTGAGGGCCAGCGGCACGCCGTAGATGTTCGGTACGTCGACGACGCTGATCACCGCATCTGGTTCAACGTCGCAGAAGAGGCTGATCTTGCGCCGGGCGGAATCGTCGATCGGCCGATCCGATCGCACGACGATCACCTCGGGGAGAATGCCGTGTGAACGGAGTTCGGCCACGCTGTGCTGCGTCGGCTTGGTCTTGAGTTCGTCGCTCGTCGCGAGGTATGGAACCAGCGTCACATGGATGTAACACGTGTTCGCGGCGCCGACATCTTTCCGGATCTGTCGGATGGCTTCAAGGAACGGCAGGCTCTCGATGTCACCGACGGTTCCCCCGACCTCCGTGATGACGACATCGACGTCGTCGTTGCTACCCAACTTACGAATGCGTGCCTTGATCTCGTTCGTGATGTGCGGGATCACCTGAACGGTTGCTCCGAGATAGTCCCCGCGACGTTCCTTGCGGATCACCGACTGGTAGATGGAGCCCGTGGTGACGTTGGAATCCCGTCGAAGGTGAACACCGGTGTACCGCTCGTAGTGACCGAGATCGAGATCCGTCTCGCCGCCGTCATCGGTGACGAAGACCTCGCCGTGCTCGAACGGGTTCATCGTTCCGGGGTCGACGTTGATGTACGGATCGAGCTTCTGCAGCGTCACGCGAAGTCCACGGGCCTCGAGCAGTCGCCCGAGAGATGCGGATGTAATCCCCTTGCCCAGACTTGACGTCACCCCACCGGTGACAAATACGTGCTTGGTCACGCTGCGCTCCACCTCGGAAGGCCGCAGCATACCGGACGCGTTTCGCTGAGCGCGACACCGTGTTTCACGACGATGCACCGCCGGCGAGGGTGAGCAGCTCTGCGGCGTGTTCTCGTCCACGTTCGCTATCGGGCAGTCCTGCAAGCATCCGGGACAACTCCTCGATCCGGGCGTCGCCCTCCAACTCAGAGACCGTTGCGGTGTTGCCATCCCTGCGAACCACGAAGTGAGTCTCTGCAAACGCAGCGACCTGGGGAAGGTGCGTCACACAGAACACCTGTCGCCCCTTGGCAAGGTCCTTCAGCTTCGCCCCCATCGCGAGTGCCGTGGCCCCTCCGGTTCCTGCGTCGATCTCGTCGAATGCAATGATCGATGCATCCGAGGTTCCCGCCGCCAATCTCAGGGCAAGGATGAGTCGGCTCAGCTCTCCGCCAGACGCGATCTTGCCTACCGGTCCGGGAACCAGAGCGCGGTCCGATGCGAACTCGAGCACCACCTGGTCTGCGCCATCCGGGCCGGGCACTCGCTCCGTGACTTGAAATCCAACGTACGGATCCGAGAACCCAAGGTCCTGAAGGTGCCCGGCTGCCTTCGCAGTTATGTGCTCGCCGGACTCCCGGCGCCGTCTACGTAGAACGTTCGCCGCTTCGTCGACATCGGAGCGGGCAACGACGAGGAGATCCGCGATCTCTCCTGATCGCTCGAGGAGTGTCTCGAGCTCGTCCGCCCGTGCGGTTGCGTCTGCTTCGAACACGAGTACGGCGTCCAGGTTGTCGCCGTACTTTCGCTTGAGGTCACCCAGGAGCGCAAGGCGTTGCTCGATCCGTTCGAGATCCAAGGGGTCGTGGTCGAGATCGGCACTCACGCGAGCGATCTCGGCGTTGAACTCGGCGAGTAGTTCGTTGAGTTGGCCGCTCAGATCGGCGAGGGGCGCGAGCGATGGAGCGGTGCGGGACGCCGCGCGGAGTTCACGATCGGCGCTCTCGAGAGCCGCGGATGCCCCGCTCTCCCCCGCGGCGTTGTGAACGGCAGCGAGTCGTTCCCGGAGTTCCTCGGAGTTCCGCAGGCGCGATGCACGGCTTGCGATGTCCTCGTCCTCTCCTTGTTTGAATCCCGCAGCGGCGATCTCGTCTCTCTGGAAGCGGACCATGTCGAGTTCGCGCTCGAGGGCACGGTGATCTCCTCCGAGAGCGGCGGCTTGACTCTCTGTCTCCACGAGGATGCCCCACGCGTCCCGGTAACGGGCCAGAGCCGCTTTGCCTGCTTCGGCCAGGGCACCGTCGAGAAGCCGTCGGATAGCTCTCGGTTCGCTGAGCAGCGTCCGGTCGTGCTGTCCGACAACGTCCAACACGCCGCTCAACGCTTCGGCCAGGTTTCCCGCGGTGGCCATCGTTCCGTTGATCGATGCACGGGACCGTCGCTGATCCACCCTGCGGCCGAGGATGCGCTCTACACCGTCTTCGATGAATCGTGCTTCGACGGTGGTCTCGTCACCGTTCGGACCGATCTGATCCTTGCGGGCCTGTTCGCCACGCAGCAGTCGCAGAGCGCCAAGGAGCAGGGTCTTCCCTGTCCCGGTCTCCCCGGTGATAACAACGAGACCGGGTCCCGGTTCGATTCGGGCGTCCGGGATCAGACCGAGATTGCCGACGGATAGCTCGTCAAGCATGCGCAAGGCCGAACTGGTGGCGCACGGCCTGCGGGAACGGATGAGTGTCGAGAGTCATGAACTTGGCTGCCTGAGAACCGCGAGAGACGACCACGCTCGCACCCGGTTCGATCGTTGAGATCTCTCTTCCGTCAACGTTCACACGCGCCGGCCGACCGATCTCCACGGTGACGGAGATATCGGCGTTCGGTGACACGACGATGCTGCGAGACAGCAGGCTGTGGGGGGCGATCGGCGTCAGAACCAGTGCCTCTACCTCGGGATCGACGACCGGTCCTCCTGCTGACAGCGAGTAGGCGGTGGATCCGATCGGTGTCGCGATGATCATCCCGTCTGTCCGGTACTCCGCGAATCGGCGACCGTTGATGGCAACACCGATCTCGATGATCCGTTCACTCACAACCTTCTCGATGACGACGTCGTTGAGTCCCGTTGCGGTGAAACCAGGCCCATCGACGCTGACCGTCATGACGGGGAAGACGCGAAGCCGACCTTCCGACAGCGCCTCCGCGAACGCGTCGATCTCGTCGACGGCGAACTCGGCCAGATACCCGACGCGCCCGACGTTGATGCCGGCGATCGGAATCCCCGTACTCAATGCCAGGCGTCCTGCTCTCAGAACCGTTCCGTCACCACCGACACCGATCACCGCTTCAACGTCCGGCGGCATCGTGTCACCGTTGACGATGATCGCCTCGACATCGCGCTTCAGGCATGCGGCAGTCAGAATCCTCGCCGCGTCTTTCGCGTGCGGCTTCTCTTCGTGGACGACGACGGCGATTCGCTTCACGATTGACTCTCCTCGAGGACGATCTCCCGTACGGTACCCCCATCGACGGTCCGGCCCGCGATCCTTCCGTGGATCAGGAACTCGCGGTTCCCCTCCGTGCCGGTGATCGACGAGACGACGAGGCCGACGACACCGATTCCGCTCGACGCGAGAGCGTTCGATGCTTGCTCGATGGCGACTATGTGCGCCTCCGGGTCTCGGACGATGCCGCCCTTCCCGACAAGTTCCTTCCCCACTTCGAACTGCGGTTTGACGAGGAGGATCCAGTCCGATGTGGATGAGCCGAGGGACGCGAGTTGCGGGGCCACGAGCGCAAGCGAGATGAAGGACAGGTCGGCAACAATCAGATCGAACGGCGCACCGAGGGCTTCCGGATCTGCATGCCGGATATTCGTCCGTTCGACAACGATCACCCGGTCGTCGGAACGTATCCGATTGTGCATCTGACCGTATCCCACATCAACGGCCACGACTTCGGCCACTCCCCTCTGCAACAGGCAGTCGGAGAAGCCTCCCGTCGAGGCACCAACATCGATCGACCTTCTTCCGGCGACGGGGACATCGAACGCTTCGAGTGCACCTTCGAGCTTGGCGCCGGCCCGGCTTACGAAACGCGCAGGTGCCCCGTCAACCGACAACGGATCCTCCGGGGCAACGAGGGTCGCCGGCTTCGGAGCGGGGTTGCCTCGAACCCGGACAAGACCAGCGTCGATCACCCGCCGTGCCTCACTCCGAGAGGTGACGAGTTTGCGCCTGACCAGCTCGGTGTCGAGACGTCTCCTGGTCAGGGTGTGCTGCTCCTAGCGCCGCCGTCGACAGCGTCGAGAGCGCTCCCAAGCCTGCGGGCGATCTCCTCTGCCTTTTCGGGGGCGTCGGCTGGTTCCGACTGCTCGAGGTTCCACTCAAGAGTGTCGAGATCGTCAGTCGGTTCGGGCACGATGTCGTTCGGGTTCTGCTCCATGGTCGCATTATCCCCTGTTGTCGACGAATTCGGGTGTCACAAGACCCGGCAGGTCCGCGATCGTCACAATCGTGTGATCCGGCTGCAACTCTGATGGGAGTGCGTGGTCTCGATCAGTGACGCCACTGAGCACCAGGATCTTGCCCCACCCGGCGTCGGCAGCCAGGGCGAGATCGGTATCGGGGCGATCCCCAACCATCCAGACCTCAGCATGTTGGATCTTCTTTTCGACGAGCTTGCGCATGGGCATGTTCGGCTTGCCACACACGATGGGCGTCTTCCCGGTCGCCCGTTCAACGGCGGCCACGATCGATCCGGCTCCCGGGTACCGGGCGTTCGGCATCGGATAGGTGGGATCGTCATTCGTGGCGATGAACTGTGCCCCGCCTTCGATCGCGACGACGGCGCGAGTGAGTCGCTCGTATGAGAGCCTGAGATCGAGTCCCACAACGACGGCCGTTGCACTGGCCGGATCGGTCGTGAGTTCGATGCCCATGTCTGTGAGCGTTGCTCCGAGTTCATCGGAACCGAGTACGAAGCACGTCTGGTCCGTCCCGCTCAGTAGATTCGCCGCGGCGAGTCCCGACGTGATGACAGATCCCGGGTCCGGCACAAATCCGGTTCTCCTCGCGATGTTCCCGACGACCGTCTCAACTCCGCGGGCGGAATTGTTGGTGGCGAACAGGATCTGGTGTCCACCGTCC
>JBLWQS010000038.1:0-9609 GCA_048452705.1 Acidimicrobiia bacterium | reverse complement strand
GGTCGTTTGATTAGAGTCGGCGAGGGATGACCCAAGCTTCGAGTGATCCGGGCAGGGACATTGCGGTGTGTTCTCTCAGCTGTGTGAGTCGGTCAGCGTTGAGTTCACGGTTCGAGAGTCGTGCGGCGGGAAGTGAGGTGACCGTTGGCCGGTCGGTGTGAGACGATCATCGTCGGTGGCGGGATCGCCGGTCTGGCGTGTGCGCGTCGGCTCCACGACAGCCAGCGATCATTCCTGCTCATCACGGAGGATGTTGGTGGTCGTATCCGCACGTCCGCGGATGGAACGGTCAACCTTGGTGCCTACTACGTGACGGGCGACTACGACCACGTCAACGAGTTCGTTGACCGGGGTCGCCGGATCAAGCGGCGCCATATTCTGCGCGGCGACCCGGACGGTTCCTTTACGCGAAGGGACATGCCGTTACTTCGGCACCCGCTGCAGGCCGTCCGTTTCCTTCGCCTCATGGGTGAGTTTCGTCGCCACCACGAGACCTTCAAACAGGTTTGCGTTCTCACGTCCCAGGCTGCAGCGATCCGGGCAGATCCACTGCTGCACGAGCTCTACCACGAACCGGCGCCCCGGTTCATTGAGCGGAATCGGATCGAGGACATCGTCCGGTCCTATGTCGCTCCCGCCGTACAGGGCACCGCCTTCACATCCGTCGACCGGCTGACCGCGTTCAGTCTGCTGCTCGGAGTCCTCCCCCTGATCACTCGCATGTTCGAATACTCGTTCCGTTTCGACCGCCTTACGGCAGGTTTCGAAGACGCCATGCTGCTCGATTCGGTGACGGCCGTCACTCCCACCGCCGGCGGGCGATACTCGATTCAGACCCGAACGAGCGGCGCTTTCTCGGCCGACAACGTCGTCGTTGCCACCCCAACCGATGTCTCAGCCTCATTACTCGACCTGTCGCGAGTGAAGAGCCCCATTGATGCCCACATGTTCCTGATAGACGGCACTCTGCGCCGACCGTGGGCGCAGGCCACGGATACCTTGTTCCCCGACGGTGATCCCATCCTCGCGATTGCCCGGCAAGCCGGGGGGTCGACCCTGTTCTGCTCAGTCTCGGGCGAACCCGATCTTGGGCGGTATTTCAGCACCTGGGAGATCGTCGAGCACCACTACTGGAACCCGGCCTTCCACCTCGAAGGAGACGTCCTCCTCGAATGCGAGCAATCACCGGGCCTCTATTTGATCGGCGATCACAACGTATGCAACCTCGAAGATGCATACATCACCGGCATCTACGCCGCCAACAGAATCCTCGCCGGACACGGGACTGCGACACCGACCTAGCCGACCAGCGGCGACAGCTGAAAACCAGACTCGCCCCGCAACACCCCCACATCATCAATCAGGCACCTATGGATGACCCGGACGGGCGCATGCGAGATGCCCCGCACCTCGACGTGTCCCAAGCCGTCACTTCCAAGTGTCCAGGTCGCTGATGTCGAATCCGGGCGAAGAAGTCGGCACTAGTCCTTCTCACGCCTCCTCGACGTGTGGGTCAATGTTGCGCTCTTCGAGGTAGTGGTTGTAGCGCATCCATCCGTCTGAACCGCTAGCGAGACGTATCTTGCCTGCGTGAGATTGAATGGTGAGGTCCCCATCGTCATGGCGCACCGTCTCTCGCAAGACCTCGTCAGATGGTCCATGGAAGGGACCTTCCGTGCTTCCTTGATTCTTGTCGTCGTGGTTCGTCATACTCCTATCTTACGCCTCACAACGTGCCTCCCACAATCAGCCATGTCCGGCCAACGGGGGGAACCTCATATCTCGCCGTTGGCGAGCGCGGCGAAGGGCCGATCTTCGTCACCGACACCGCTGAACGCATGAACCGGCACCAAGCTGCCCGCGTTGTCCGCCGATTGGCTCGACACGCGGAGATCGACAAGAAGATCAGCCCCCACTCGCTCCGACACAGATTCATCACCGCAGCCCTCGACGCCGGCGTCCCACGGCGTGACGTCCAAGAAGCCGCGTCGCACGCCGATCCGCGAACAACAATGCGCTACGACCGGGCACGACAATCACTCGACCGGCACGCTACGTACATCGTTGCTACCTTCGTCGCAGGAGCGAGCCGCTGACCGCACCCCCTCTACTGATTGGGGATCGATTCGGCAACGCCCGTTCAACAACGGACTGTCAATCCCGGTCGGCCAGTTCGTCGCGGATCGCGTCATCCAACTCAACGAACGCATCCGCTGCCCACCACAGATGATCCTCGGGGTACATCGTGTAGGAACGGTGAGCTCGCTGCCATTCCCGATCGTGATACCGATCCAACACGTGATGCAGGTGCCGTCGGGAGGCACTCCTCTCGACGCGGAGCTGTTCGACATACCGCTCCCGACTCGCAGGGCCAACATACGCCAAGTCACCGAAACGCTGCTGGGTCAACAGGGCCATGACATCCTCATCAATCCCGCCCGTTCGGGTCCAGAATCGGACAGCCCGCACAATCACGTGGTTCCACACCGGCCAATCCGCCGGTCGCCACACACGCTCCACCGGAACCTTGTCCAACCGCATCAACGATGCCAACGCCTCCAGCGCCGCAGACCGAGCACGCCACGGGACCTCCTCGACCGGAAGATCCACGACGAAAGCGACCGACACGACTTCCAGCGACTCGGGGCCGTCCAGAAGTCCTCCGAACACGTAGGCGTCTGTCACCTCCAACGCATCGACTCTATCCACCGCCGACAGACCCTCGGCGACCGATCTCAATCGACGAACCGCAGTGGAATACTTCACCCGACCATTGTGCCATCTTCACCCCATTGCGACTAGGCGCCGTTATGGGTCGGCGCTCAGTCCAGTTCGGTCAGGTTGATGAGACCGCCGTTCGTGGGCGTGAATCCAGCAGCGTCGAGGTAGAACGGTCGTAGGTGGTCATCGAAGTCCACATGCAGCCACTCGCACCCCGCCACCTTCGCTCGGTCACGGGCCATCTCGATGAGACGAACACCGATTCCACGGTGCCGAGAGTCAGTGGAGACCATCTCGTCCTGAATCCACGCATGTACAAGACCGTCCCAGATGACGTTGACGAAGCCGACGAGATTCTCTCCACCTCGGGCAGTCACCCATCCGAGGCTGCGTTCGGCGACAAGCGTCCGCCAATCATCGTCGAACTTGAGGTGCTCAAACGCATCAGCATGTAACGCATTGACTTCATCATTGACGAAGTCGCCACGCCATTCGTATCGAATCTGTGCCACGAGGGCAGCCTACGCACGGCGAGTTCGCTGCACTCATAGGTGCCGGGCGGGTCCGGCTGGGTCCTGCCTGTGGCCGCTCTATGGGTGAACGACGATCCAAACTGCGATGTAGTGAGCTGTGAATGCTGCGATCGTGAGCGAGTGGAACACTTCGTGGAATCCGTATGTCCGTTCATTGGGGTTGGGCCACTTGGTTGCATAGACGATCGCACCGAGGGTGTAGAGGATTCCACCGAGGGCGATGAGGGCTACCACCCCTGCTCCGGCTTGATCGACCAGTTCAGGTATGAAGAAGATGATGATCCAGCCAACAACCACGTAGAGGGTTGTGGATAGCCAGCGGGGAACACCGTTCCAGAAGACTCTCAATACCACCCCGATCAGTGCTCCCGTCCATACGATCGCCAGGAGTATCTTGCCTTCGGATTCCGGTAGTGCGAGAACCGCGAACGGTGTGTAGGTACCGGCGATGATCAAGTAGATGTTCGCATGGTCCAAACGCCGAAGTAGCGCCTCGGAGCGCGGCGACCATGTGCCCCGGTGAAGCAGAGCGCTCACGCCGAAGAGCAAAGTTGCGGTTGACGCGAAGATCGCTGAACTGACTCGGCCAGCCATGGTCGGTGCTGTGGCGACAAGTATCACTCCAGCAACAACCGCGATCGGAAACATCGCAGCGTGCTGCCAGCCACGCAGTGTCGGCTTCATCGATGTCGCTGTCACGTCAGACATCAAGCCCTTTCATCTGGCTCCTGTCGATGCGGACTCGGGAAGCGTACCGACCATTCCCCAATTCCCTCGACCCGACCATAACCGGCTGGGTGCACGGTGTGAATCTGTAGCACGAAGGGTTGGGACGACGCCAGCGCGAGAACGATCCTGAATCGTCCTTCCCCCAGGAATCGAGGGGAACCGAGAGATGTCATCTGATAGTTCGATAGTCCGACCACCCCCGGCACGCCTGAACGCGCGCGACTTGCGGTGTGTTCCCATTCCCACCTGTCCTGCAACGACAGAAGCCCCGGACGGACGTCCGGGGCTTCTGTTCGTTCGTTTGTGCTGCTTCTAGGAAGCGCCACCCTCGAAGTCGTCTTCGAATGACACGACGGTGCGACCAGGCTTGGCCTCTCCGCCGCTGTCGTTCCCACGGTCGTTGCCGCGATCGTTGCCACGATTGCGTCCGCCACGGTCACGGTCGCCACGATCGCGATTGCGATCGCGGTTGCCGTCGCGACGTCCCTCGTTCCGATCGGAACGACCTTCGTCACGCTTCGGCTCGGAGTCGCCGCCACCTGATGGTGCCGGTGCACCGGCGAGGTCGAGGCTGACCTTGCCGCGATCGTCGATCTCACGGACGACAACGTCGACCTTGTCACCGAGGGCGAGTACGTCCTCGACCTTGTCGATACGTTTGCCTCCGCCGATCTTCGAGATGTGCAGCAGGCCGTCGCGTCCGGGAAGGATGTTGACGAATGCGCCGAACTTCGTGATGTTCACGACTTCGCCCTCATACGTCTCACCGACGTTCGCCTCCGGTGGGTAACCGATGGCGAGGATCCGCTCCTTGGCGAGCTCGAGGGACGTCGTGTCGGGAGCGCCGACGCGGATGGTTCCGTCGTCTTCGATCTCGATCTTGGCGCCGGTCTCCTCCTCGAGCTCCCTGATCGTCTTGCCCTTCGGTCCGATGACCTCACCGATCTTGTCCTTCGGGATCATGATCGCTTCGATCTTCGGTGCCGTCGCGGCAAGCTCCGGGCGAGGCTCGGGGAGCACTTCAGCCATCTTGCCGAGGATGAACAACCGGGCGTCCTTCGCCTGGCCCATCGCATCGATGAGTACCTGGGCGGGGAGCGACTCGATCTTGGTGTCGAGCTGCAGTGCCGTGATCATATCCTCGGTACCTGCGACCTTGAAGTCCATGTCACCGAGCGCATCCTCTGCACCGAGGATGTCGGTCAGCGTGACGAACTGATCGTCGTGGTTGATGAGGCCCATGGCGATTCCTGCGACGGGAGCCGCAATCGGAACACCGGCGTCCATCAGTGAAAGCGACGATCCACAGACCGACGCCATCGACGAAGAACCGTTCGACATCAGAACCTCGGAGACGAGGCGGAACGCGTACGGGAACTCCTCGTCATCAGGGATGACGGGCAGGAGTGCCTTCTCAGCGAGCGCACCATGTCCGATTTCGCGACGCTTCGGGCCACGCATGAAGCCGGCTTCGCCGGTCGCGAACGGTGGCATGTTGTAGTGGTGCATGTACCGCTTGGAGTCTTCGATGGAGATCGTGTCGAGCATCTGCTCCATCTTGAGCATGCCGAGCGTGGTGACGTTCAGCACCTGCGTTTCGCCGCGACGGAAGAGCCCGGAGCCGTGGGCTTCCGGAATCATCCCGACCTTGACGTCGATCTCACGGATATCGGTGAGGCCACGGCCGTCGAGGCGTACGCCTTCGGCGACAACGCGTGAACGCATGACGTTCTTCTGGACCTTGCGGAACGCTGCCTTGGCGGCCTTCTCGCTCGACGCATCGTCCTCTTCGAGGCCGAGCTCGGCGAGGGTGTCTTCCTTCGTGGAAGCCTCCGCAGCGAGACGCTCGGTCTTGTCAGAGATCGTGCCGAGTGCTTCGAGCTTGGGCTTCGCGATCGCTTCGACCCGCTCGTACATCTCGGCAGAGAAGGCATCGTTGATCGGCCACTCGACCGGATCAGCAGGACCAACCTGCTCGAGCAGCTGGAGCTGCAGGTCGATGAGCGTGCCGATGTAGCCCTTGGCCTCTTCGAGACCACGGGCAACCGTCTCTTCGTCGCTGGCCTGCTGGCCACCCTTGACGAGGCGATACCCCTCTTCGGTGGCTCCGGCCTCGACCATGGCGATATCGACTTCGCCGGCCTCGTTGCGCTTCCCTGCGACCACGAGGTCGAAGACAGCGCCCTCGAGTTGCTCGTAGGTGGGGAACGGAACCCATGTTCCGTCGATGAGTGCAAGGCGGACGGCGCCGATCGGACCGTCGAACGGCAATGAACTCAACGTCAACGCACTCGAGGCACCGTTGAGGGCCGGGAGGTCGTAGGCGTTGATCAGGTCCGCCGACAGCACGGTCGCGACGACGTGCGTGTCGTTGCGATAGCCGTTCGGGAAATTGGGACGCAGTGGACGGTCGATGAGGCGGCACGTCAGGATGGCCTTCTCCGTAGCGCGTCCTTCACGACGGAAGAACGAGCCGGGGATCTTGCCGACGGCGTACATACGCTCTTCGACATCCACGGTCAGGGGGAAAAAGTCGGCGCCTTCGCGCAACCGCGTCGATGCGGTAGCGGTGACGAGGACTTCAGTGTCTCCAACGCGCACCGTAACGGCGCCGTCGGCGAGTTGGGCTAGTTCACCGGCGCGGAATTCAACTTCCACGTCACCGATGAGCCCACGGATGGCAGTCTCAGCCAATTGGATCTCTCCTTCGTTGATGCGGAGACCAATTGGCAGTGGGCGGGTCTCGACGGAGCCGAGGCCCATCCACTGACAACTGGAACTTCCGCGCTTGCATGCGTGGGAACGCCGAATACACCGAAGGCGGCCCGAAAGCCGCCTCCGTCTGCGCTATCGACGCAATCCCAGTTTCGCGATAAGCGACCGGTAACGCTCAACATCTTGGTCGTTGAGGTACCGGAGGAGTCGCCTGCGCTTACCGACCATCATCAACAGCCCTCTACGGCTGTGGTTGTCTTTTTTATTGACCTTGAGATGCTCGGTGAGATGGTTGATGCGTTCAGTCAGCAGCGCTACCTGGACCTCCGGCGAACCGGTGTCCGTAGCGTGCGTTCCAAATTCATCTACGACGGTTTGTGTGTCGTTCACGAGGATTCTTTCCTTCGCGACAGAGTACGCGGGCGATTGCCCGAAACGGGATGATAGCAACGTCGTGGCCTAACGAGCGCACCGCTCCGAATTGTTTGAACGGTGTGGATCGGCGGTGCTACGCCACGATGTACGACTAGCGGATCAGCGGCCCCGCACCGGAGCGTCCTCTCCCCCACAGAGCTCCGACACTCCACGGTTCCGGCCACTCGCACGACCCACCGGCCCGGGCCTCCGAAGCGATGCACTCGGCGACCGTGTCGCTGTGCAGTACGGAGTTGTGGGCCTCCCCCATGCGCTGCCACATGCCGAGCACGTCGGGAAAGCGTCCGAACATGCTGCCGCCGCCGTCATCGAGGTCGTAGACCCGGACGTCGTCCGGTCGGCCCCAGAAATTCGTGAACCCGGCGTCCGGGTTCCTGACGATCACTACCTCCACTCCCGACCGCTCTCCAAGACCGTCTCTGATGTCGACACAACCGTTCCAGTCGCACCGCACCGGGTTGAAGAGACCATCGTCCGCCGTACCGCCGTGGAGCCATCCGATGCTCTGGAGCAGCCCCAGGGGACCGCTGGCGATCGGCGGATCGAGGATCGCTGCACCGACCACCGTGTCGACACCGGTATCCGGACGGGCGTCCCATCGTCCGACGACCTCCGTGATCACCGCTCCTCCCTTGCTGTGCCCGACGAGGTAGATCGGCCTTCCATCCGTGTCGAGAGCAGCAAGGTACGCGCCGAGAGCGTCGGCGGCATCGCCGGTCGGAGCCCAGCGGGACGCTTCGATCGGATCGCTCGATGCCCAGGCCCAGCGGTAGTCGAAGACTCTCACATCTGTCGGATCGACCCCTATCCGGTCGGCGAGATCGTCGAAGCCATCGGGGTCCCCTCCGTGTCCCGGCACGTACACGAAGAGGGGCCCCTCGTTGCGACGAGAACCCCCACCACGGCGACGGATGAGAAGCGAACCTGCCAGCACCACTCCCCCGAGGCCGGGACCTCCGATCGGAACGAACGGAGATCGCTCATGTGATCGACCCGAGCGAGAAGCAGGAGACGGCGCCAGTCCAAGTCCGTCGCCCGGCGATGCTGTTTCGCTGATCGCGTCGACGGTCGTCGGTACGAGCGATCCGGAGAAGACCGTGTGGGTAGAGGCGGTGGTGAGCAGCGATGCAGCCGCAACACTGACGGCGACGAGGAGACCCGGCACGATGGGATCCGATCCCGGGGAGTGCGGGCGACCTCACCACGATGCACGGACGGGGACCCGGCGTCAAGAGGTGTGTTCTGCCAACATTTCGGTGGCGGTTGCGATGTCGATGTGGATCTGAACGAGGAGATCATCGGCCGACTCGAACCGGCGTTCGTCGCGAATTCGCCCGAGAAACTCGACGCTGATGTGCTTGCCGTAAAGGTCTCGATCGAGTCCGAGGACGTGGACCTCGAGGACTTCCTCTTCCCCACCGAATGTGGGTCGGGTGCCCAGGTTGGCGACGGCCGGGTGGGCAACACCGTCGATGTTGGCAGTTACCGCGTAGACGCCGCGGCGAGGGATCGTCAGTGTGGCGGGGAACGATACGTTCGCGGTTGGGACCCCGATCTGCCGCCCCCGACCGTCGCCGGGAACAACGATCCCCTCGAGGTCGTATGGCCGTCCGAGCATCGCTGCTGCCCGATCGACGCCCCCGTCATGGAGCGCCTCTCTGATAGCGGTTGAGCGGATCTCCGTGCCATCGTCACAGGCGATGTCGACGACCCGGACGCGGAATCCGTGGCGATGACCCAATTCGACGAGCGTGTCGGTCGTGCCGGCCGCTCCTCGACCGAAGCGGAACCCGACGCCGACGACCACGAACTTCGCGTTCAGACCTTCGATGAGGAACCGGCGGACGAAGTCCTCCGGGGTCATGGCTCGCATCTCTTCGTCGAAGCTGAGCACGGCGACACGGTCGATGCCGGCATCCGCGAAGAGGCTGAAACGACGCTTGAGTGTGCTCAATCGTGGGGGCGCACCGTCGGGTGAAAGCAGACTGGCGGGATGCGTCCCGAAGGTCATGGCGACCCTAACGAGATCGGCGTCTCCGCCACCCAGGGAATCGAGGACGCGGCGGTGTCCGAGATGCACACCGTCGAACACTCCGATCGCAACTGCCGATCCGTTCTCCGGTGTGTCCCACTCCGAAGGGTTGCCCTGGTAGATGATCATGCGGTGATGACCTCCGGCTTGGCTGCCGGTCCGTCGATGCGATAGACGCCGAGCAGCGTTCCATCGGCAAGGAGGCGGACAAGGCCCTGATCCGTTGCGTCACCATCGTTCTTGAGTGAGGCTGCGGGTATCGCCACACCGTTGCGAATCCCCGGGATGTAGGACGCCTCGACCTCGATGCCGGGAATGTCTGCAAGTGCCGTCGCAGGATCGATGATCAGGGACGAGATTGTTTCGTCGGCCAGGGCGGCTTCGACCTGATCGACACTCACAGCGTCGGAGACGTTGAGTGTCCCGTTCCTGACCCGCCGGAGC
>JBLWQS010000037.1:0-9684 GCA_048452705.1 Acidimicrobiia bacterium | reverse complement strand
AGTTGATGCGCCGGGCCATCGGGTTGACCGAAGGCACGCTACCGCATCCGAATCCGCGAGTCGGTGCCATTGTGCTGACCCCGGATGGGGAGGTTGTGGCCGAGCGCGCCCACATCCGAGCAGGTTCCGCTCACGCCGAAGCTGCGGCGCTTGCCGATGCCGGCCCTGCCGCCAGAGGTTCCACCGTCGTCGTCACTCTCGAACCGTGCGCACACCATGGAAGAACACCGCCCTGCGCCACAGCGCTCATCGAAGCCGGGGTATCCCGTGTGATCGTCGGAACGCTGGACCCCGATGTTCGCGTGGCGGGCAAAGGCGTCGCGATGCTCGAAGACGCGGGCATCGAGGTCGTCTCGGGTGTTGAGGAGGCTGCAGTGCGTGCCAACGATCCGGCGTATTACCACCATCGCTCCACCGGAAAGCCCTTCGTGACCCTGAAGACTGCCTTGACACTCGACGGTCAAGCTGCGGCGGCAGACCACACTTCACGATGGGTCACCGGCCCGGAGGCCAGAGAAGACGGTCATCGATTGCGTGCCGAGAGCGGTGCGGTCATCGTCGGTGCCGGTACGGTGATCTTGGACAACCCCCGCCTCGACGTACGCATCGACGGGTACGACGGCCCGCAGCCACGTCCGGTGATCATCGCGGGCCGACGCCCTCTCCCAAAGGATGCTGCACTTCTTGCTCGCGACCCGCTCGTCTTCACGAGTGGATCGAACCAGTCCGGCCTCGGCGACGTTGAGCAAGTTGCCGTCCCCGGTCCGGATGGTGTCGATCTTGCTGCAGCGATCGAGTACCTGGGTCGGAACGGGGTCGTCGCTGTGTTGATTGAAGGCGGACCCACGATCGGGGGCGCCGCTCTAAGAGCCGGTCTGGTCGATCGAATTGTGTTCCACTTCGGATCGAAGCTGGGCCTGGGTACCGGGCTGCCCGCGATCACCGGCACCTTCCAAACGATCGCGGATGCTCAAGCCGTGACGATCGAGGACGTAGCGATGGTTGGATCTGATATCAGAGTCGAAGCGAAAATCGAAAGAGAGATGTGATGTTCACCGGAATCGTCAGCGAACTCGGCACATTGGACGCCGTCGAAGCCACCGATGGCGGCGCCGTGTTCCGCGTGAGCGCACCGGTCACCTGTGACGGTCTCACGATCGGTGACTCGATCGCGGTCAACGGTGTCTGCCTCACAGCGATCGCCATCGATGAGGATCGGTTCACCGTCGAGGCGATCTCCGAGACCCTCCAGCGCACGAACCTCGGTGATCTGGCATCGGGCTCCTCCGTCGATCTCGAACGACCGGTCGAAGCAGCGGGAGGCCGATTCGACGGGCATGTTGTCCAGGGCCACGTCGATGGCGTGGGGACCGTGCAACGCATCAACAGCGAGGGATCATCCAAGCGCTTCCGTGTCTCGTCGCCGCCCGCACTTGCCCGTTATCTCGTTGAGAAGGGGTCGGTCACGATCGACGGTGTGAGTCTGACGATCACCGCCGTGTCGGACGTTGCGGACATCGAGCCATGGTTCGAGTTCGCCCTGATTCCCCACACGCTGGAGGTCACGGTGCTCGGCCGGCGGACCGTAGGGGATCGAGTGAACCTCGAAGCAGACATTCTTGCGAAGTACGTTGAACGATTGATGGAGGCACGAGGATGATCTACGCGCCGATCGAAGAGGCCATCGCGGCAATAGCCAAAGGCGACATCGTTCTCGTGGTCGACGATGAGAAGCGAGAGAACGAGGGTGATCTGATCGTCGCCGCCGAGAAGGTCACTCCCCAGCACATCGCGTTCATGGTTCGATACACGAGCGGCTTGATCTGTTTGCCCATGGAAGGTGAGCGACTCGACGAACTGAACCTCCCACTCATGGTCCGCGAGAACACCGAGTCGCACAAGACGGCGTTCACAGTGTCGATCGATCTCGCCGAAGGCACGACGACGGGGATCTCGGCGAGCGATAGGGCCAAGACGCTCCGCGCCGCGGCAGATCCGTCGTTGAGGGAAACGGATTTCAATCGACCCGGCCACGTCTTCCCCCTTCGCTATCAACCCGGCGGGGTGCTGGTGCGCCCCGGTCACACGGAGGCAGCGGTCGACCTAGCGCGACTCGCCGGATTGACACCCGCCGGTGTCCTGTGTGAGGTTGTCAATGACGACGGCACGATGACGCGAGGCGAATCCCTGGTTGCCTTCGCAGCAGAGCACGGCATGCCGATTGTCTCGATCGAACAGCTCGTGTCCTACCGATGGAGGGAAGAGGCTCTGGTGACGCGGCAGTCCGAGGCTTCTATCCCAACGAGCATTGCAGATTTCCGGGCCATCGGATATCGGTCCAAGGACACCGGCTCGGAACACATCGCCCTCGTGCTCGGCGACGTCGCCGGACACCAAGATGTGCTGACGCGACTGCATTCCGTCTGCCTCACGGGCGACGTATTCGGCAGCCTGCGCTGCGACTGCGGAGTCCAACTGGAGGAATCCATGCGCCTCATCGCGGCGGAGGGTGAGGGCGTCATCGTCTACAACCCGACCCACGAAGGGCGAGGGACCGGCTTGATCGACAAACTGGCCGCGTACCGGCTTCAAGAGCAGGGCCTCGACACGGTGGAGGCCAACGAGAAGATCGGCCATCCGGTCGACAGCCGCCACTACGGCGTCGACGCCCAGATCCTCCACGACCTCAAGGTGTCCAGTGTGCGCCTGCTGACGAACAACCCTGAGAAGATCGAACAACTCAAGCTCTTCGGTGTCGAAGTCAGCGAGCGCGTGCCGCTGTGGGTGGGGGAGACCCCGCAGAACCGGTTCTATCTCGAGACGAAGGAACGCAAGATGGGACATCTCCGGAGCCACCAATGAACACGGGAGTTCGCGGATCGCTCGACGCTACGGGCCTTCGGATCGCGGTGGTGCGATCGTTGTTCAATCAACCGGTGACCGATGGTCTCCTCGCCGGGGCACTGGCGCTGCTCGATGAGGCGGGCGCTGTGGACGTGGCCGTGATCGACGTGGAAGGCGCTTTCGAAACCCCGCTCGTAGCGCAGACCATGATCCAGGCCGGCCACGACGCCGTCGTTGTCCTCGGTGCGGTCGTCGAAGGAGAGACCGACCACTACGAACACATCGCCGGGCGTGCCTCAGAAGGCCTCATGCGCGTCATGCTTGACACCGGGGTGCCCGTCACCTTCGGCATCCTGACCGTACGCGATCCCGCCCACGCCTTCGCACGGAGCGCTCCCGACAAGCACAACAAGGGCCGCGAAGCAGCAGAAGCAGCCGTGAGAACGGCGAACGTGATAAAGCAAGTACTGAGTACTCAGTACTCAGTACTCGATACTCAGGCCGATTGAAATAGCGGTGTCAGTCGCCTAACCTCGTCCTCAACAACTGACAAAGCGGAGGCGCCTGCTTCCCACCCTGTCACCGAATGAGGTGTACTGGGTCGCGCTACCAGGCAGCACTCGCGTCGTGCTGCCTTCGCTATGGCACCAGGCGCCTGCTTCGTCACCACATACGAGCAGGAGGTACTCCGATCAAGGAGCCCAGGGTCAACGAAAAGATTCGAGTCAAAGAGGTTCGCCTCGTAGACCCGAATGGCGGTCAAATCGGTGTCAAACCAATCGAGGAAGCGCGGTGGCTCGCTGCGCAGTTGGAACTCGACCTCGTGGAGGTTGCGCCCGACGCCCGTCCACCCGTTGTGCGTCTCATGGACTACGGAAAGTTCAAGTACGAACAGTCCGTGAAGGCGAGAGAGGGCCGCAAGAAGCAGACCCGTACCGTGGTCAAAGAAGTGCAGTTCCGTCCGAAGATCGGGGCGAGCGACTTCGAGGTGAAGCGGAAGAGGGTCGCGCGGTTCCTGCAAGAGAACGACAAGGTGAAGGTCACGATGCGATTCCGGGGACGTGAGGTCACTCACCCCGAGATCGGCAACGAGATTCTCAGCCGGTTGCGCGACAGCGTCGCCGACTACGGCGAGGTCGAGACCGCACCAAGGCTTGAAGGACGGCAGATGACGATGGTGCTCGCTCCGGTGCGCTCATCCGAACGGCCAAACAAAGAAATCGAATCCGAAGACGTCGACGACATCGTCGACGAAGAATCGGACGAGTAGGAGAGTGGAATTGTGCCGAAGATGAAGACGCACAAGGGTGCTGCGAAACGCTTCAAACGCACCGGAAGCGGGAAGGTTCGCACCACCAAGGCGTGGCGCGGACACAACCGCCACAAGAAGTCAACCTCGCGCTGGCGCCGGGTCAAGGGCAACAAGGTCCTCGACGGTGGCAACGAAAAGCGCATGAACCGCCTGCTGGGCAAATAGGAGTCAAGCAATGGCACGTGTGAAGCGTTCAGTCAACGCGAAGAAGAAGCGCCGCAAAGTGATGGACCGCGCCTCCGGCTACGGAGGTGCGAGGAGCCGTCGGTACAGAACCGCTCGCGAGCAGGTGATGCACTCGATGCAGTATGCGCATCGGGATCGACGGGCCCGCAAGGGTCAGTTCCGTCGTCTCTGGATCCAGAGAATCAACGCAGCGGCCCGTCAGAACGGGACGACCTACTCCCGGTTCATGGCAGGTCTCAAGGCTGCCGACCTCGAGGTGGATCGCAAGATGCTCGCTGAGATGGCGGTCAACGATCCCTCAGCGTTCTCGGCACTTGTCGAGGTCGCGGGAGCCGCGAGCGCAGAGTGAATCCAACCGAACGATCTGATCGTTCCAACGGAGGCCCCGCATCTGCGGGGTCTTCACGCGTCTGATGCGTATCGAATCGACGACGAATCAGCGGGTTAAGGCGGTCCGCCGTCTCCACAGGGGACGGGAGCGCCAGAAGACGGACCGGACACTCCTGGAAGGTCCCAAGCTCATCGAAGCCGCGCTCGATGCCGGCGTCGTGCCGCTCGAGGTCTACACGGTCGATGGGGGAGCGATCGTCGACCGCTGCTCCGCGGCAGGGTCGGAAGTGATCGAGACGAGTCGGATGGTGCTTGAGGCCATCGCGACGACCGTCGAGCCGCAGGATCCGGTCGCCGTCATCGGGATACCCGAGCCCCGGCCGCTCGGCGTCGAGCGAGTGGTGGTACTGGTCGAGATCGCCGACCCGGGGAACCTCGGCACACTGATAAGGAGCGCAGCAGCACTCGGATGGCAGGTCGCACTCCTCGGGGGCGTGGATCCATGGAGCCCAAAGGTGCTTCGCTCCGGAGCCGGAGCGCACTTCACGCAGGTACCCGCCAGGATCGGCGACTTCTCAGAGATAGCTTCTCTCGGGTTCACGACGATCGCAACGATCGTTGACGGAGGCCGCGCTCCGAATAACATCGAGTCCGAATCGCCGCTCGCTCTCCTCATCGGGAACGAGGCCCACGGTCTACCGGCAGAGATGGTGTCTGCGTGTGATCTGACCATGACGATACCGATGACAGGTGAGACCGAGAGCCTCAACGCGGCGGTGTCCGGGGCCATTGCGATGTATTTGATGGGCGCGTGATCGCGCTCCGAGTGACCGATACCGAATCCCGTAGTTCCGTAGTTGGCTACTCCGCAATAGCCGTATAGGCTGCTCTCGACCCCAAGTAGGGACAACGATTCGGGAGGAGATCTGATGCGTATCGGTCGCGTCAACGTGGTTGGGATCGCCGTTGTGTTCGCCATCGCTCTCGTGGTAGCGGCGTGCGGGTATTCCGGGCCGACGACCGGCGCGCCGGATGTGGGAGAGACTCCGCTGGGAGAAGCGGCCGCAGCCGGTCAAGTGATCTTTGATCAGAAGTGCGCTGCGTGCCATACGATCGGGGGCGGACCCCTCGTCGGCCCCGACCTGGCAGGCATCACCGACATTCGGGGGAACGACTGGCTGCATGCGTGGATCATGGACCCTGCAGGATTCGCAAAGATCGATCCGGACGCGGCAGAGATCTTCACCGGCGGAATGCCGGCGCTGGGAGTGTCTGATTCGGAAGCGGACGAGGTGATCGCCTATCTGGAGACCACGAGCGAAGTCGACACTGTGACTACCGCTCCCGAAGGTCCGCGAGAACTCAGCGCTGCCGAATTCGAGGAGGCTTCCGAGATCTTCTTCAATCGATGTGCCGGCTGTCACGGCACGTTGCGAGCAGGTGCCACCGGTCCGGCGATCCAACCGGAGGACCGGACGCTCGAGATCGGCACGGCCGGCATTCAGACGATTCTCACGATGGGTCTTCCTGGAGGTATGCCGGCATGGGGAGACTCCGGCATCCTCACCGAGGAGGAGATCGAACTGGTGTCGAACTTCATCCAACTCGATCCTCCGACGCCACCACCGCTGGACCTTGCGGAGATCACGGATTCCTGGAAACTCGTAGTGCCAGTTGCCGATCGGCCCACGGAACCACAGACCGCTCGCGACTGGGAGGATTTCACGGGGGTCATCCTGCGCGATGCCGGCCAGGTAGCGATCATTGATGCCGGAACGAAGGACACGGTCGCCATCATCGACACCGGGTTCGCAGTGCACATTCTCAGATCTTCGGCCACCGGCCGGTATTTCATAGCAGTTGGCCGCGACGGTCGCGTCACGATGATCGATCTGTGGACGGAGACCCCGGAGATCGTTGCCCAGGTTCAAGGTTGCTTCGACGCTCGGAGCGTGGAAGCAAGCAAGGTTGGGGGGTTCGAGGATAAGTTCATCATCGAGGGCTGCTACTGGCCACCCCAGTACGTCGTCTTCGACGGCCAGACCCTCGAACCACTGGTCGTCCACGACATCTTGAGCCCGGACATCAATGGGAAGGAACTGGACGAAGTGCGGGTCGCGGCGATCGTTGCATCTCACTTCGACCCCGTCTGGGTCATGGGTCTCAAAGAGTCCGGCTATGTGGGCATCGTGGACTATTCGCAACCGGACTTCCCCCTTGTGAAGAAGATCGAGGCCGATCTCTTTCTCCACGACGGCGGGTGGGACCACACAGGTCGGTACTTCATTACGGCTGCCAATGCGCAGAACAAGCTGATGGTGATCGATGTCAAGACACAAGAACTCGTCGCGGGCATAGAGACCGGCAAGACTCCACATCCCGGGCGCGGTGCGAACTGGCAGGATCCGGAGTTCGGCTGGGTGTACGCCACCACACACATCGGTGAGGGCAAGCTCACACTGATCGGTGCAGATCCCGAGGGCAATCCGGAGCACGCATGGAAGGTCGTTCGCGAGATCGAGATCCCGGGAACAGGAAGCCTGTTCCTCAAGACTCACCCGAATTCGCAGTGGGTGTGGATGGACACGGCCCTATCGAATGTGGTCGAGGAGAGTCACCAGGCGTGTGTGTACAGCATCGAGAAGATGGAGTTGGAGAAGTGTTTCCAAGTGGCAGATCACGGCGCCGTCGTGCACTTCGAGTACAACAAGGCAGGGGACGAAGTGTGGATATCCGTCTGGGACAAGGACGGTGAGGTCGTCATCTACGACGATGCGACCCTGACGGAGAAACACCGGATCACCGGTGACTGGCTCGTCACGCCGACCGGGAAGTTCAATGTCTTCAACACCGCGAACGATATCTATTAGGAGAAACGTTCGAGTCTGCGTTCCTCGCCGTCAGCACGCATCCCATGCGTCGGCGAGGGACATCGACGAGAGTTCCCGGAGCAGAGCATCGCGAGCCTGCGACCACGCCCCATGAAGAGCGCACGGATCGGAGGAGTCGCAGGTCTCGCCGCTCAGAACGCACGTGTCGGTGTCCGTCGTCCCTTCCATCGCTTCGATCAGCACGAGGACCGAGATGGAGTCGAGTTGCGCGACGAGTTCATACCCGCCACGCGGGCCAGACGTCGATGAGACCCAGCGTTTGCGCACGAGGGGCGACATGATCTGGGGTAGGTACGAGTGCGTGGTTTCGAGCGATTCGGCGAGATCAATGCCGGCCAGACGGTCTCCACATGAGCAGAGCGTTTGCATGGCCCGCAAGGCGAGATCCGTGCGCTTGTTGAGTTCGAGTCGCATTGCCAAGCAGTGTACTCAGCAATTCCCTCGGATCTCGCCGCTGACATACCCCCATGCCGGCGCTCGCCCGTCTGGTCGGTTGAATCGTCGTTCAGACGGATGCCCGGTCCTTCTTCTCTTTGGCGGGGAACTCGCGGTCTCTGCGTACCCACACGACCTTCTGCCATGGCCGTACGAGGTACGGCACCGGAAGGGTGACGATGTGGACGAGGCGTGAGAACGGGAACGCAATCAGGAACGCCCAGAAGAGACCCGCGTGCAGTTGGAGCACGAACGGCAGCGGCGCCACGATCTCGGGCCTCGGCCGCAACGTGATCAGCGACCAGAAGTAGGGGACGAACACGCTGGTGCCCCAGAACGAGCCGAAGCGGTAGCCGAGGGCGATCCACATGCCGGTGACGATCTGCGCCAACACCAGGACCAGGACCACGACGTCCATCTTCGTTGTGACGACCTGCACGCGTCGGGATGTGATCCTCCGGTAGATCAGGATGATCAGACCGCCGAGAGCCCAGCCTGCCAGGGCGAAGCCCGTTATCTCGAGCAGGTAGAGCCGGATCTGTGAGCCGTTCCACAGGTCGAAAACGACCGGCATGATCAACGCCAGGAAGTGTGCCGTGAGGATCGCCAGGATTCCCCAATGGAAAGAGAACGATCCCCAGAAGAGCTTCTCGTGCTCGAGGAGCTGCGTCGAATACGACGACACCGAAAATTCCGCTTTCCGGGTTCGGTACATGGTGGCGCCGACCGCCACGATGATCGCGACGTACGGTGCGACGACGAAGATGATGGTGTTCCAGCTCACCGGGCACCTCCTACTGGTGTCTTGATCGTGTCCGCAACCGCTGCGATCGCCTTGAGGAGATGCAGGTAGGGACTGGCATCGTCAGCTTCTTTGAGCTTCTTGGTCATCACAGCGATCGAGGCAGGGAAGACCTCAACAAGCGAGGGGAGTGGCGGATCGGCGACCGCCAGATACCGCAGCACCGGATCGAGATGATCGGGAAGTTCGCCGTTCATCGGCACGCCCTCGAACTCGAGAGCGGCCTTCATCTCGGCCATGAACTCACCCCGCTGATAGTTCTCGCCCCACGTGACCCAACCCACGTAGGGAACGAACAATGGGCCGAGGTCGAGGCTACGGGTGTGCAACTCCTCCCACTCGGCCAGGCTCAATCCCTGCAACTCAGCGATGAACGAACCGAATTGTCGCTTGGCGGAGCCATTCTCCATGGCAGCGGCCGTTCGCTCGAGTTCTGCGAGGCGATCGGGCGTCGGATACTGGAACGCCGTTGCGAGACGCGCGAAGTCCTCCATCACACACCCCGTTTCGGTGGCACCGAGTAGCCAAGACCGGTCTCACCCTTCCGTGCCAACGGGTCGCCGTAGATTGCCTCAGCGGCCATCTCCCGGTGATACGGCGGGTACACGAAGCGCTCGGCGATCGTGGGCAGCGTGCTCAGCCGGTAGATCGCCTCGATCTCCTCGGGTGTCGTGTCTGCCGCCTCGACCATGGCCAGTGTCGCCTCGTCGATGATCCCTTCGACGCTCTCGCGGCGCTTGTAAATGCGCACCGCCAGCATCTTCCTCAAAATCTTCTCGATGACTTCCTCGTTGCCACCAGAGAACAGGTTGGCGAGGTACTGGATCGGCAATCTGGCCTTCTCGAGGCTGTTGAACAGTTCGAAGTCGATCTGCTCACGAGCG